>PWJZ01000054.1 GCA_003559855.1 Bacteroidales bacterium | reverse complement strand
GGAAGATGTGCGGATGGAATGATAATTATGCCTTGAATATTTTGAAGAACATGAAAGCCTGAAAATGTGAATAATAAAAAGCCACGAATGCACGAATAAAACAGCGAATAATATTCGAACACAATTGGCTTCGCCGAACTCCGCAATGTTACTCCCTTCGGTCGTGATCTCCCGTTGGCCGGCACGTTCCGGTTCGTGCATTCGTGGCTAACAAACAAATGCAGAAAATAAAAAAGATTATGAATCGGACTTCCTGAAAAAAATTCATCACACTAGCCAATAAACATTAAAATATACGAAGAAACAATAGAATACAACTGTTCAATATGTTTGCATATATTAAAAATGTCTGATTATAAGCGATAATTTCGGAGTGTTTTTAAGAAGCCTCAACCTATGGCAAAATCAATAAAATATACCGTATTTTGCACTTTATTTCTGTCATCAGATTCTGATGGAAGGGTGGCAATGTTTCATTTAATTATTGATAACTGTTAAAATATTAATGTGTTAAACGGCTGCAGGGGAGGTACAGCATTTTTATGCGTTTGCCCTGTTATAACTTGGTTTATACTTTTGCAGATCATAAAAAAGTTGTACCTTTGCACTTCATTAAAAAAGCGGATGTGGCGGAATTGGTAGACGCGCTAGACTTAGGATCTAGTGCCGCAAGGCGTGGGGGTTCGAGTCCCTCCATCCGCACAGTTTAATCAATATTAATTATAATAACATTGATGGGCGGAAAACTCATGTTGGTTTAAAACAGAATAAATCGTTACCGGCTAATAGTTATCTCTTTACAGAAACAGCATAATTTAAAAAACATCAGATTTGTATGAATATCTTTCATGAAAAAACGAATGACCTTGCAGGAATCCTCAAAGTACAAATAAGCGAAAATGATTACAAAGAAAAAGTTGCCGGCACAATACGTGATTTGCAGAAAAAAGCGCAAATGCCCGGTTTCAGGACCGGCAAAGTGCCGATAGGAATAATAAAAAAACTTCACGGAAAAGATGTGCTTATCGAACAGGTAAACAAGCTGATCGCAGAGGCTGTATACAATTACATAAAAGAAAAAGAACTCAATATACTGGGAAACCCTTTACCGGTAGAAGAACAAAATAATTCGATTAACTGGGAAAATCAGAAAGAGTTTGAATTTCACTACTCCATTGGTTTTGCACCCGAAATAGAACTGACCTTGTCTGATAAAATAAAAGTGAATTATTATAAGATCAAGGTAGATGATAAAATTATAAATGAACAGATCGATAATCTTAGGCGTCAACACGGTAAAATTGTTAATCCTGATAGCTCAGGTGCTGAAGATTCGCTGTTTGGAGAATTTATTCAGATGCAAAACAGGGAAAAAGAAGCAGAAGAACCAATAATAAAAAAATCAACAATATATATTGCAAATATTAAAGATGAAAAAATAAAAAAAGAGTTTTTGTCCAAAAAAATTGGTGATCAAATAATTTTTGATGTTAGCAAAGCTTTTGAATCCAAAACCCAGGCAGCAAAAGTATTAGATATTGATGAGGAAAAGCTGCCTGATAAAGAAGCCTTATTCCGTTTCACAATCGAAAACATCTCCAGAATAGAGCCTGCCGGATTAAATGATGAGTTTTTCGAAAAAGTATCTCCCGGAAAGAATATTGCCGGAGAGGCTGAACTGAAAAAACTTGTACGTGATGAAATAGGCAAACATTACCAGGTTGAGGTTGACAGATATTTCAAAAATGAAGTAATTGAAACATTATTGGAAAAGGCTGATATTAAGCTCCCCGAAAAATTTATAAAACAATGGCTGGTGAGTTCAAACAAAGATGAATTAAACGAGGAAAAGGTTGAAGCAGAATTAGGCCAGTATGCCGATTCTTTACGCTGGCAGCTTTTGGAAAACAAAATCTGCGAAGACCATGATATTAAAGTTACGGACGATGATATAAATAACCACCTGAGTGAATACGTAAGGGCACAGTTAAAACAATACGGACAAAACAACCCTGAAGAGAAAATGATAGAGAATTTTGTAAGCAACATCAGGGAAAAGGAGGAGGAAGTTAAAAAGGTCAGGGAAAAGCTTCTTGATGACAAGCTCATAGAGCTGTTCAAAAATACTTTGAAACTAAAAGAAAAAGAAATTACTTTTGATGAATTTTCCGGGTTGATAAAAGAAAAATACGAAAAACAACAAAAATCCCAAAAGGGTGTATAATAGAGCAACCATCTGAGGAGTTTTACGAAAAGAATATTTAAATATACTTATTGGAATTTTTATTTACTGCATTATTTTATATACATATACAATTTTAAATAATAAAATTTTCAAGCGATGAATTACAAAGATGAATTTAACAAATATGCTACCAAACATCATGGTATAAGCAGCATGACTTTACAGAATTACACATCTGTTCAGGGCAATTATATAAGTCCTACGATAATTGAGGAACGTCAGTTGAACATAGCTACAATGGATGTTTTCAGCAGGTTAATGATGGACCGCATTATTTTTCTTGGTGTACCGATAAATGATTATGTTGCCAATATAATCCAGGCACAGTTATTATTTCTTCAATCGGCAGATCCGAAAAAGGACATTCAAATTTACTTAAATACGCCCGGCGGCACGGTATATTCCGGTTTGGGTATTTACGATACTATACAGTATATTACGCCTGATGTTGCTACCATATGCACAGGTATAGCCGCCTCTATGGGTGCTATATTGCTTTGTGCCGGTTCACCCGAAAAACGTGCAGCCCTGAAACATTCACGTATACTCATCCATCAACCGATGGGAGGAGCACAGGGGCAGGCATCAGATATTGAAATAACAGCCCGCGAAATACTTAAAATAAAAAAAGAACTCTATGAAATCATTGCCAAACATACAAAACAAACTTATAAAAAAATATGGGAGGATTCCGACCGTGATTTCTGGATGACTGCCGAAGAAGCTAAAGATTACGGTATGATTGATGAGGTTTTGACATCAACAAAAAAATAAATAAAACCACCTCATTTATAGTACGTAAAAAAAAGTAAAAGATCTGACATTGATCAATATTAAGTATTGTCTTTAAATAATTAACAGGAAATCAACAAACTTTATTTATCAATAAGGTTCAGACAAAAAATAACATCATACAATGGCAAAAGATAGCAGAAAATGTTCATTTTGTGGTCGTGACGAAAAAAGCGTTGATATTCTTATCTCGGGTACCAGTGCGCATATTTGTGAACGCTGTATCGAACAAGCGCAACTTATCGTTAAGGAAGAACGTATTGCCAAGGGAAAACACAAAATACCCTCCTTCAAACTGTTAAAACCGATAGCGATCAAAGAACATCTTGATAAATATGTAATTGGCCAGGAAGATGCCAAAAAAGTGCTGTCGGTTGCGGTTTACAATCACTATAAAAGAATAGCACATACCAGCAGTAAAGATTCTTCAGGGCATGATGATGTAGAACTTGAAAAGTCAAACATCATACTGGTAGGAGAAACCGGTACGGGAAAAACCTTGCTTGCCAGAACCATAGCCCGAATGCTGCAAGTGCCGTTTTGTATTGCCGATGCTACGGTTCTTACAGAAGCAGGGTATGTGGGTGAAGACGTCGAAAGTATCCTTGCACGATTGTTGCAAGTTGCAGATTATGATGTAACAGCTGCAGAAAGAGGAATAATTTTTATTGATGAAGTTGACAAGATCGCAAGGAAGAGTGATAACCCTTCGTTGACACGTGATGTATCGGGCGAAGGCGTCCAGCAAGCCCTGTTGAAAATTCTGGAAGGCGCCGTTGTTAATGTGCCGCCTCAGGGTGGCAGAAAACACCCCGAACAAAAAATGATACAAATTAATACACAAAACATATTGTTTATATGCGGCGGAGCCTTTGACGGTATCGAAAAAAAAATATCATCCAGGTTACAAACAAACCTTATCGGATATGGTATCAATAAAGAACACGATCCCATTGAACGTGATAATTTGTTGCAATATATTGCACCACAAGATATGAGAAGCTACGGATTGATACCGGAACTGGTGGGAAGATTGCCGGTACTGACATACCTGAACCCGCTCGATAAGGATACCCTGCGCCAAATATTGACCCAACCGCAAAACTCTCTCATTAAACAATATAAAAAACTTTTCGAACTGGACAACATCAAAATGGTTATCGACGATGAGGTGCTCGATTATATTGTAGATAAAGCCATAGAATTTAAATTGGGAGCACGAGGACTACGCTCTATCTGCGAACTTATTATGAGAGATGCCATGTTTAATATAACTTCTCATGAAAAAAAGGATAAACTCCATATAGATATTGATTATGCAAGAAAGCAACTCAGTAAAACAAACATCAGCAGGTTAAAAGTTGCCTGATATTTTTTCCCTTCAAATATTATTAGTAAATTTACGTTACTTTTTTTAAAAACCGGGCAGAAATCTTATACGGTATAATTATTGTTTTATTACATACAGCATAAAACTATTTTCTGTTTTAACCAATATTGTCGTTATAATGCTGAACATCAGAAATTTAATAATAATTGCTTTGCTCGGGCTTATTTCCTTCCCTGTCAATTCGCAGGAAGTTGACAGAACTTATACTCTTGCAAGAGTTGTAAACGGAGATACTATTCCTATTATCAAACTTCCCCAGGTTACTATTATTGCACCGATGATTTTTAAGAGCCGGCGGGAAGAAAGGCAATACAGCCGTCTTGTACGTAATGTTAAAATCGTTTATCCCTATGCCAAACTTGCCGGAATAAAATTCAGGGAATACGGTCAAAAACTTGAACAGGTCGAAAGCGATGCACAACGACGACGAATGATGAAACAGATTGAAGATGAGTTGCGCCACCAGTTTGAAGATGACCTGCGTAAGCTGACCTTTTCACAGGGCCTGATTTTGATAAAGCTTATAGACCGTGAAACACAACAAACATCTTATGAAATACTCAGGGATTTCAGGGGTATATTTCAGGCATTTTTCTGGCAATCACTGGGAAGAATATTCGGATATGACCTGCGAACCACATATGACCCTCATGGCGAAGATGAGATGATAGAGCATATCATTATGATGATCGAAGCCGGTTTGATATGATATGCATGTTCGCAAAAAACTTGAATTAGCATAAAAGCACCGCTTTATTTACCCCTTCCCTGAAGAATTATTAATACAGTGTATATTAAAATTTTAAAATCTATTACCAACGACATGTTTTCTAGATAAAGAAGATCATATTTCATTCTTTCTATCATCTCTTTTACATTCTCGGCATATCCAAACTTTACCTGCCCCCACGATGTTATTCCGGGTTTTATCTTTTGCAGGAGCTTATAATGAGGTGCTTTTTTTACAATCTGATTTATATAGTATTGCCTTTCCGGACGTGGCCCTACCAACGACATGTTTCCCAATAACACATTATAAAACTGCGGTATTTCATCAAGCCTCACTTTTCTCATAAATCTTCCGAAGGGTGTAATTCGCGGGTCATTTTCGCAAGACAGCTGTGGGCCGCCCTTTTCAGCATCAACATACATCGAACGAAACTTATGCATCATGAATGGCTTACCGTTCAAACCGATACGTTCATGTGAATAAATTACAGGACCGGGAGATGTTAACTTTACCCCTATCGCTGTTATGATAAATACAGGCGATAGAACTATAAAACAAAAAATGGATGCAAAGATATCTATCAGCCTTTTAATGGTCTGTTGCCAGGGAGGCATAAGCCCCTGCTGGATCTGTATAAGAGGTGCATCGAAAATGGATGTCATCTTTACCGAACCGAGTAAAATATCATGCATCTCCGGAATTATTTTTATCACTACATCCGTTTCATACAGATCGGCAAGGATCTTACTTATCTTCTTGTGTTCGCGCGACTCAATAGCAATAATAACATCCTCAATCTGGTGCTTTTCTATTATTGATTTCACATCTTTGAACTCACCAAGATGAGGCAAATGCTCTTTCAACAGAAATTTTTCATTGGGCGACACATTTACAAAACCTACAAATTTGTGTCCCGACGACTTTATCTGAGATTCAATCTCTTCAAATATGGAAATTGCCTTTTTTTGACTTCCAACAATTAATGTATTGAAACCAATAATCCTGTTATGTATCTTGTGAGCTGCTATTGACGATAAAATAAAACGAAAAACAGAAGTTATGGATGCATGAAATATAAACAACATTAAAAACGAATGATAGTAATTCCTGCTGGCTTCAACCTCGGCATCAAGAAGTACAACAAAAAATATAATTAAAACTCCGAATAATGAAATAAACAGTGTTTGACCGAATTCAGCCAGTCTTGACCTGCGTAATATACGTTTGTAAGAACCCGTTGCCGAATATAACAATAACCAGAAAAATGGAATTATGATCAAACCAATTGTCAAATGATCATCAATAAAAATCTGCTCCTTTATTTGTGCAAAACCAAAGTTATTATTTACCCTTCTGTAACTTATAAATATAAACCATGCCATAAACGCAGCCACAAAGTCTGCTATCACATATCTCAACACCTGAAATTGTTGTAATTTCTTATCCATTCAGCAGTTTTGGTTTTATAATAGTATATTTGGCAGGGCTCTTATTGATCTCGCATAATATCGGAAATGCCCTTAACATTTGTTGTATCAATGACATTCCATCTGAACAAAATGTATTAATCCTTCTGAATTGCAATGATATATATTTGTTTAAAATAAAATTATTGTAATATTATTGTAACGAGTAACGGTAAACGCTTAATAAAAAGCCTTTTACTCGTTAACCGTTAAAATTATTCATAAACTTGTTGTGAACTTTTTAATGAAAGTTTCATTAATAATTGAACATTAGGGATACAACCCATATAAAAAAATCATTATGCCGTTCAATAAACAAAATAATTCCTGCAGTACTGCGATTATTTATACAGGAATTGGAACCGTAATAAAAAAGACAGACTTTAATGTATACGTAATCACAAGCTGACCAGTAAGATAAAAAAGAAACGATTCTTTTAACTTATTATTGTTGTCTGGTAAACAAGTCCTGAAATACTTATTATTTAAAGATTTTAAAAAACATATTAATTCTGTTACAAAACAGATTATTGAATATTTGTTTGCACATTGCTTTTTATCTTATCCATAATTTTATATGCCAGGTCAAGCGAATTATATCCGTCCATAATTGTAACCAGGGGTTCGGTATTTGTTTCAATGGAGTTATGGAAAGTTTCGAGCTCGGTTTTAATTGCGTTTATTGGTTGAATTTCAGGTTTATCAATTAAAATTTGTTTTTTTTGTTTTCCTTTACCCAAATCGAGTATTATATCAAGGGGGTTTGGTTGTCCTTGAAAATCTTTCATTCTTATGACCTGTGTTTCTTTTTTAAGAAAATCGACGGCTAAATAGCTGTCTTTCTGAAAAAATCTTGATTTACGCATATTTTTCATAGAAATGCGGCTTGCTGTCAGGTTAGCCACACACCCGTTGTTAAACTCTATTCGTGCATTTGCTATATCGGGTGTATCTGAAACTACGGCTACACCGCTTGCATTGAGTTTTTTTATTGTCGAATTGACCACACTTAAAACTATATCGATATCATGTATCATCAAATCCAGAATTACGGGCACATCAGTACCCCTGGGGTTGAAGTTTGAAAGCCTGTGTGCTTCTATAAACATCGGATTGTCCAAATATGGCTGTGCTGCTATAAAAGCCGGATTGAACCTTTCAACATGACCTACCTGTACTTTTACTCCTGCTTCCTTGGCAAGCTCTATCAGGTTTTTTGCTTCCACAAGAGTTGTTGTGAGCGGTTTTTCTATAAAAACATGTTTAAAACTCTTTAAAGCCATTAGAGCTGATTCAAAATGCGACACTGTGGGAGTAACAATATCAACTATTTCAGTCGATCTTACAAGATCATCGGGCGATTCGAAACGTTTTACTTCAAATTTCGACTCTACTTCCAAAGCGTTTTTTTCGTTAGGATCATAAAAGCCGACCAATTCAAACTTATCCGATTCTTTTATACATCTTATATGAATCTTACCTAAATGACCCGCACCCAGCACACCTATTTTTTTCACCGTTTATTATAGTATTTTTGTTTAAAAATTCAGAATTATTTGGATCTTGTGCAAAACTAAAATTTTTTTTGGCTGTTAATAATTATTATTTTCGCACAATAAAAGACAAATATATTACTTATTTTAACGTTTTGGACGGAAAAATATGTTTTTACCTGGCAGCCATTTAATATATCCGGCGGTCAGGCTATTTTACTGCCTTAATATTAGATATAAGCAAATATTGTAATAATGATTGATTCATACAAACATAAAGGACTACGTAAAAAGCTTGTTGAGGAGATTCGACGGAAAGGCATTAATGATGAAAGGATTCTTTCGGCTATAGAAAAAATACCTCGTCATTATTTTATGGATTCATCTTTCGAATCTTTTGCATATCAGGATAAACCTTTCCCAATTGGGGCGGGTCAAACTATCAGTCAGCCTTATACGGTTGCATTTCAGACAGAGCTGCTGGAGATACAACCCAAGGACAAGGTGCTGGAAATCGGCACAGGAAGCGGGTATCAAGCTTCTATACTTTTGGAAATGGGAGCCAGGGTATATACAATTGAACGTCACAGAAACTTGTACAACAAAGCAAAAAAAACCCTCGAGAAAATGGGATATTCACCAAAGATCTTTTATGGAGATGGCTCTAAAGGCTTACCCGCATATACACCTTTTGATAAAATTCTGGTTACGGCTGCAGCTCCCGAAATACCAAAAGAATTAATGAAACAGCTTTCTGTGGGTGGTATAATGGTAGTGCCCGTTGGCACAGGAGATACACAAATAATGAAACAAATCCGCAAAAAAGATAAAGACAATTTTATAGATACATCATGCGGATATTTCAGATTCGTCCCAATGTTATCTAATAAAACTTGAAATAATATTTGCAAGATAAGATGTTTTTTCTTTAAAATGTAAAATGGATTGTTATTATTAGTTTAAATATTCATATATTTGTCATTGCCTAACAAAAAACCGGAATGATTTTTATCTTGCGTTATTTTATATAAAATTCATCTTTTTTATCGTAATTTTCTTTTTAATGGTATATCCTTTCAATATAAGGAAAATTTTTACGGGGAATTCAAAAAGTGAAGTGGTTTTTATTTTCAATGGTGTTATAACTCAGGACTTGATCGTATCACTTGGTGAATCAATAAGAGGAGAGCTCTCTCTATATTGCAAGCCCCGGATAGTTAACCGGGTGTTTGCCATTTTTATAGAAATGGCACAAAATGTGATGCATTACTCTGACGATAAATTCCATTTTGATAAGCGTTCCTACGGTAAAGGTCAGCTGATATTGATAAAAAACCCCGATGGATTTGAAATCATAACTTTGAACAAAGTTAATGATAACCAGAAAAACTTTCTTATGCAAAGAAACAAGCTGATAAATAATTTAAACCAACAAGAATTGAAAGAACTTTACATAAAAACAAGGAATAAAAAAAGCTTAACCAATACAAAGGGTGCCGGCCTTGGATTCATTGACATTGCAAGACGATCCGGAATACCACTCAATTTTGAATTTGAAAGTATTGATGATTTTCATCACCAATTCAAATTAAGAGCTATTGTTTTTGAATCTTAAATAAAATAATCTATGAAAAAATTAATTACAAAACCAACCAAATGCACCCCCGAAATATTTTTTGACCCCGAAAAGGGCGTATTTAATATCTTTGGCGACAGTTATCCTGAAAATGCTTACGAATTTTATAATCCCGTTATCAACTGGATAGACAATTTCGTTAAACAAAAAAATCAGGTAGACATTGAATTAAGTATTAAAATCCAATACTTTGACACATCATCATCAAAGTGTTTATCAGTGATATTGGAAAAACTTGAAGCATATTACAAGCAGGGAAATAAAGTAAATGTTAACTGGCTATACAACATTGATGAAGAAGATAATTACAGCCTTCAAAACGTTGAAGAATTGTTTATCGGTTTAAATTTGCCTTACCGCTTTATTAAAAAATAACTTTTAAAAAATGATTCTTTTAAACAAAAGTCAGATTTTTATAACAAGGATCAAAAACAAATTTTTTTGTTAAAATGGAAAACTTATTTATTGCTGAAACAAAACACACACCTGGGGTTGAAGGTGACGTCAATTATAATTTTTTAAAAATATCAGGCTCCAGTTATCCTGAAAACTCAAATGAATTTTATAAACCGTTATTTGACTGGCTTGAAAAATATTTTAAAACCTTTAATGAAATTACCGTTGGTTTTTACATTAATTATTTAAATACAAGCACCTCCAAATGTTTTCTCAATATTATTGAAATGCTCGAGAATTATCAAAAGGATGGGAACAAGGTTCTTATAAACTGGCATTACAAGAAAGATGATGAGGATATTCTGGAAACAGGTGAAGAGTTGTTTATGGGGATGGATGTTAATCATAAATTTATTGAAACTGCTTAAAAATCTATAATGCATGATCAATGACAGGACTGAAGAAATAAAGCAAATGTTTGGCAGAGAATATGACCTTCTGCAAAGAAGCCAAAAACTGCTTGAAAAGGAATCCCCGACAAAAGAGGAGTTGTTGGAGGGTTTGTCGGATATAGTCAAACATTTCAATGTTTTGTTGACAGATGCAATAAAGATCACAAAAATAGGTGATGCCTCCCAACGCAAACTAATGAAAGCAAACGAAAAAATTGAAAGTCTTAATGAAAAACTGCAAGAATCGGAGCAAAACATTAAAGAATTGAATACTATTTTAATGCATTACATCAAAGCAACTGACAGATAAAAGAATAATATGTTTAGATTTCTGGCAACTATTACAGCTTTTTTTTTTGTAATTGTTCTGACATTCCGGTTACCAGTCTTTTTGCATGCCTGCCCAAGCGTTTCCAAAACCGATAGCTTACGAATTGCTCTAAATAAAGAAAATAATGATTCAACCCGGCTTGAGTTATTTCAGGGCTTATACGAATATTGGGAGCATAAAAACACTGACAGTGCAATATACTATGCAAATAAAGCGCTTGATATAGCTTTACTGACAGCAGATTCACTGAAAATTGCCGAATTTAACAGCTATCTGGGCATATTATATATGGATGCCGGTAACAATAAGACTGCAATGGACCACTTGAAAAAGAGCCTTTCTGTTGCCCAGCGGAATGACTTCCAGGAAATAATTGCACTCAGCTATATGAATATTGGTAATGTGCTTAAGAGTGAAGAAAATTACAAACAAGCGCTCGAACATTACTATCATGCAGCCGGAATATACAAAAAAACCGGCAATCAAACAGGTATTGCCAATAATATGAATAACATTGCGGTAATCTATAGATTGAAGGGTAAACTGGATAAGGCTATAGATTATTTCGGAAAATCTTACGATATCTACAAAAAAACGGATAATCTCACCGGTCAGGCACATACCTATAATAATATAGGGATTGTTTACTATCAAATGAACAAACCGGAATTAGCACTAAAATCATTTTATAAAGTCGCTCAAATAAGAAAAGACCTTCAACAATACCTTGATTATGGCAATACATTATACAATATCGCTTTTATTTTGTATCAAATGGGTGAACACGAAAAAGCAAAGGAAAAATGTTTGGAAAGTCTGAATCAAGCCAAATCTGTTGCATCACTACCCTTAAAACGCTTAGCCTATCTTAAGCTGGTCAATATTTACAGCAGCCTCGGCGAATACGAAAAAGCTTACAATTATCACGAAAAACTGGTTGTGACTGCCGATTCATTGTTCAACATCGATAAACAAAAGCAGATTATTCAACTGAAATCAAAATATCTTGTCGATAAGGAAAGATATGAAATCGATCTGCTTGAAAAAGAAAATGAATTAATCAATAACAGGATTTCAAGGCTCAACTATTATTTGTTTTCATCAGGTACTTTGTTTATGCTTTTAGTGGTTTTATCGGGAGTAATATATTTCAATAACAGGTCTAAAACCAAACAAAACAAAGAGCTTTGGAAAAGAAATAAAATAATATCAGGACAAAAAGATGAGTATGTTTCACAAAGAGATCAGATTAAAAAGCACAATAAACAATTGAACCGTCAGCAAAAAGAAATCATAAAACAAAAAGATTTGCTGGAGAGCAAAGCAATTGCTCTTGAAAAAGCTGTTTTATCACTCGAAGAAAAGAATCAACAAATTAAGAGCAGCCTCAGATATGCAGGGAAATTACAAAAAACAATGCAGACAGATATAAAGTTACTTAATAAGTGCTTTAAAGATACCTTTGTTTACAGAAAAAACACCGATGAGGTATTTAATTCCTTTTATTGGATAAATATCAGTGACAATAATTGTATCCTGACATTCGCCGACACTCATACCGATAGCATACCGGGAGCATTTATAATGATATTGATCAACGACTTGCTCAACAAAATCATTAAAAACAATAATCAGATCAATATAGAAAACTTAATATATGATAACGAAAATGGAATCTATTCTCCCGAAAAAAATAATAACGACCTGATGTCAGGTATTTTTGAAAAAATATCCTTAACTATACTTAAGATTGACTTAAGATCAGGTAATACTGTTTTTACCGGCAAAAATCTGCCATTGATCCATATCAGTGATCATAAAACTAAAGTGATAAATAACTTAACAAGCCATAAAGGTAAAGTTTGCAAAGAAAATGCTTTAGACCTGCAACCAAACGACATAATAATAATACCGAATAAAAATGTTTTTGATTATCTTACCGATAAAGGAGAGAATCTAAAGCATGTTTTCACAAGTTCAAACAAATCAGGCGATCTGGCAAAAATGCTTAACCCCGTAAAAGATTTTTTGGATAACACGGCAAAAATAAAACAATTAAAAGGTGATCTGATGTTTATTGGTATAAAAATATGATCCGATTTTTAATTTAAAATTACATATAAATAAATCAGGTGAACACTATTCATAATAAATATTATATAAAAGTCTTTCTGGTGCTAATGTTTTTATTTGGTTTCAGTAAGGCTGTTGTTTATGCTGAAATACAAAATGAATCAGGCACAGATCCAAACAAGTTTTATCAACTTATCGATTCGGCAGCAGATACTTTATCCTTTTGTTCAAGTACAGCCAAACAATATATTTTACAGGCCGGTAAACTGGCTAAGGATAGCGACAAACCCGAACAGCTGAGATATCTACAACTTGCATTATCAAAGTATTATGCTTATAAAGAAAAATATGATTCGGCGCTCTATCACAGGCAGCAGTTTTTTGACTTGCATGCCGAAATATACAGATCATCGCGCGATGAACTTATTGATTATTACAGTGACCTTTACAGGGATTCGGTTGACTATTTCAGAAAAGAATTGTTGCAAACGGAAACAAATATCAACACAACAAGGGCTCAAATCTCAACCATAATATTAGTGGTTTCCATATCAGGCATTCTGGTCATTACTTTAACAATAGCATTGCTGGTTTTTCAAAGGCGCAATATGAAACGTATAAACGGAAAGCTGAAAAGCATAAATAAAACCATCGTAGAACAAAGAAAAAAAATTATCACACAGAATGAAAAATTGATTAAACTTAATGAAAGAATAAAGGCACACAGCAATGTTATTTCGGCTCACAAGGATTCTATAGCCAATAAAAACGCTTTGCTGTCCAAAATATTTAAAATAAGTGACGAACAAAATAAAACCTTAAGACAAAACCTGTCTTTTGCAAACCAGATACAAACCTCTTTATTACCTTCAATAGAATTATTAAAAAACACTTTTGATGATTTTTTCCTTATACATAAACCCAGGGAGCCGGTTGGAGGTGATTTTTACTGGTTCGGAAATTCAGCAGAATATATTTTCGTAATACTTGCCGACTGCACCGGTCATGGAGTGCCGGGCGCCTTTATATCAATATATGGAAAGACCCTCCTGGACAAGATCATAATTGACGCAAAGTGTAATGATCCGGCCGAAATATTATCATTAATGCACCGCGAAACAATCAATGTTTTTAAAACCAGTGATAAAAATGAAGATTTTTATGATTTTGATAAATTACCCGATGACGGAATGGACGTGGCAATATGCCGTTTTTCCAAAAATTTTGAACAACTTGTTTTTGCGGGAGCCGGAAGACCGGTATATATTTTTGCAGAAAACAAATTAACCGAAATTAAAGGCGACAAACATTCGATAGGAAGTGCGACAAGAAGCAATAAGAAAGAAAAAAAAATTGAGTATTCCAATCATTATGTTGACCTGCAAAAAACCTGTTCATGCTATCTGTTTTCCGACGGTTATACAAACCAAATGAGCCAAAACAGGCAAAAAATAGGTTCAAGAAAATTAAAGCAATTACTTTCAGATAATTTTAATCTGCCTTTTAACGAACAAAAAGCCATATTTGAAAATCATATTATTGAACACATGGGAAGTCAAGACCAAACAGATGATGTATCACTTATTGGTTTGAAATTCACCAGTAAAATAAATTAACAACTGCCATCGTTCTTTTTTCTGGCGGCAAAATCCTTTAATGCCGGATAATATTGTATAACTGGCTTGTATAGTTAAAATTATATCATTATTTTTGCAGAGAACTATTAATGAACAAACCTTTTCATATCTGATGAACAAAAACATATATTTACACATTGTCTTTATTATTCTTCCACTGTTTGTATTTCCCGAAGTAAACAAATCTCAAACCAACAAAATTGAATGGTTTACAATTGAAGAAGCCTTAAAAAAAGTGAGGAAAGAGCCCCGTAAAATATTTATTGACATTTATACCGATTGGTGCGGTTATTGCAAACGAATGGAGCAAAACACCTTTACTCATCCTGTTATTGTTCAGATATTAAATGACAAGTTCTATCCGGTAAAGCTTAATGCCGAACAAGATGAACCTATTATTTTTCAGGGTCAAAAATACATAAATGAAAACCCCGGCCAGCGGCGGTCTGCTCATAATTTTGCCATTGCAATCTTGCAGGGTCGAATGAGCTATCCCTCAATCGCTTTTTTTGACGAAGAGCTCAACCTTATAACAGCCATACCCGGTTACAGACCCCCTGATAACCTCGAACCGATACTTATGTTCTTTTATAATGATGAGTATAAAACCAATTCCGACCTTGAGGAGTATATTGAAAATTTTGAAGGCAGGGTCAAATAGCCTGACTGTTGTCCTGCCTGCTGCGTTTTATCAATCATAACACTTAATCATTTCCCTCCTGCCCCACCGGCACTGTACTATATATCCCATACAGCTGACGCAATATGAATAAATACAATACAGGGCAATCAGAATCTGTTATAACAACCCAATGCCGATAATACTGCTTGCCGATACCGGCATTGAACCGTACAGCCCGTAATTTATCTAATATCCGGTAATATTGTTCCGTTATAATAATGAAACCGCACTTTTCTCTATAATATACACAAAATTATGCCCTTAAATTACCAATATGGAAAAAATTAGATGTTATACGTAAAAAATCTATTTATAAAGAATTTAATTTTGTGATCATAATGATCATAGAATAGTGATTTTGATTCTTAAAATAATAACGTTTATATAAAAAGTTATGAATTTTATTTTGAGTTTTTCGATTACAAAGCGGAAAATCAATAAATTTGTTAAACAAAAAAACATATTTTTAATAATTAAAACCTTTAATTGAATCAAACTTTTTCAATATGAAAAAAAACAACCTCTCTGTTTTATGCTTATTAGCAAAATGTAGTATATTAGTCAACAAATGAATACCCGTTTATTATAAACCACTTTATATGTATAATGAACATTTCCATAATAAATTAACAGATCAGCTTCCTTTCGGATATGCCTGTCATAAAATCGTATTTGACACTAATGGCAATCCGAAAGACTTTGAGTTTAAAGATGTTAACATTGAATTCGAAAAAATTACCGGGGAAAAAAGCGGTGAAATAATTGGAAAGAAAGTTACGGAAGTTTTTCCGTCAATAAAAGATGAAAAGTTCGACTGGATTTCTTTTTTCACTAACATTGCTTTGAATAACGATTGCAAAGAAACAGAACAATATATTGAGCATTTCAAACGGTGGTTCAGGATAAAAGCCTTTCCGACAGATCAAAACCATTTTGTAACATATATATCAGACATTACTAATAAACAAGAAGAACAACTGCAAAATATTTCACTGGATACATTGCCTTTCCCTGCCTTTACGATATACAAAAACCGTAATGAAGCTGTGGTCAACAAACCTTTTGAAAAGTTTATAGGATTGCCTGCTTCAAAAATAACTGCCAAAACGATATTCGACATAGAAAATAAATCAAAAGAAATTGACCTTCAAAACAAACATCTGCCGGATAATCTCCTTACACAAAACGTCGAATGGAATTTTACAAACAAGAAAGGAGAAACACTTAGTGCTATAGTTTATAAGAGATTTATTAAAGGGGAAAATGGCATGCCTGACAGGCTTTTTGGTATAATTACCGACACTACCCGGAACAACCTGAATGAAAAAATCATTAAAGAACAAAGGCGTATTTCGAAAGATTTGAAAGATTTTTCGATGAATCTCGCCTACATACCGATTTCCAAAAATATTTTCCGCTTTATTTGTCATAGTATTGAAAAAAACACCCGTGCATCAACGTTAAGTATCCACACTTATCATGAAACCACCGAAGAGCTTGAATATCAATATTCAACATTATCCGACAAAATTGACAAAAGCACTTTAAGAGAGTTAAATCGCATATACAAGGGGGTTCGTTTCAAATTAACCCCGCAGTTGACCGAAGCTATAAAAAATGGTTCAATTATAAATCCATCTGCACTTACCGGTATTAATTTCAATTCTGCTCATGCTTCACATGAAAAGTTGATTGAAGCTATTTTTGGAAAGAAATGGTTTTCAGCAACGGGTCTTTATTTTGAAGGAAAACTCATTGGCACTATAATTCTATCCTTCGATAAGAAATCACATAAGCCTGCCAATGAAGAGCTGGAGGTGTTGGCAGGTATGTGTGCAAATGCGGTTCGCAGGTGGGTAACAGAAACTACGCTGCTTGAAGAAGAGATCCAGTACCGCAGATTGATATCAAGTATGCAGCAAGGATTGGCTTTGCACGAAATAATTTCTGATGACAACGGAAATGTCGTAAACTATAAATTTTTAAAAATCAATGATGCTTATGAAAAACTCACCGGCCTGAAAAAAGAAAACATTATAGGCAAAACCGTTCTTGATGTTATACCATCAGTTGATAAAAAAATGATAGAAAAATATGGTCAGGTAGCATTGACGGGTAACCCCATAAATTATGAATATTATTCGGAAAAGCTCGGCAAGCATTATGAGGTTGTTTCATACAGGCCCGGGCCAAACCAGTTTGCCGTAATCCTTACCGATATTACCGAACGAAAACGCAGTGAAGAGCTCAGAGAAAAGGTAATATTAGCACAGCGTTCCTCGGAATTCAAACAAAAATTCCTGGCAAACATGAGCCATGAAATACGTACTCCACTTACAGGAATTATCGGAATGTCTGAAATACTGGCAAAAACAAAACTTGATGAAAAACAGCATGATTTTTTAAATACAATCAGGCTTTCTACCGAAAACCTCAGAAACATCATAAACCAAATACTCGATTATTCAAAAATAGAAGCCGGAAAAACAATTATCAAGCCGACTGTGTTTGCAAGCAGCGACCTGCTTACAAATGCCAAAAAGCTCTTCGAATCGATCTGTAATAAAAATATTGACTTTGTGGTAAATAAAAGTCCTTCTTTGCCTGAATACATTGAAGCCGATAACCAGCAAATTTTCCAGATACTCAGCAATTTACTTTATAATGCAGTAAAATTTACAAATGAGGGAAAGATAACCATTAATACATTCCCAGAGAAATGGATTGATGATAACAATCTTCTTATAAAGATTGAAGTTATTGATACAGGCATTGGCATTACCAAAAAATCACAAAAACTTTTATTTAAGCCTTTTTCTCAGCTTTATTCGGGAAACATACGCCAGTATGAAGGCACGGGACTTGGCTTATCAATTTGTAAAGAGCTTGCCGGTGTGCTTGGCGGTAGAATAGATGTTGAAAGCGAACCGGAAAAGGGAAGCAAATTCTGGTTTACCTTCAAAGCAAAAACTGCCAAAAAGCCAGATAAACCTAAACCGGAAATAAAAACAAAACAAGATAAACCTGAAACAGAATTAAAAATTCTGCATGTTGAAGACAACGTGGTCAATCAAAAAGTCGTTGCACTTATTCTGAAATCATTAGGTTGTAAGGTAGAATTTGCCAGTCATGGCGCCGAGGCATTAAAAGTGGTTGAAAAAGAAAAATTCGATCTTATACTAATGGATATTCAAATGCCGGTTATGGATGGCGTAACCGCTACACAGGAATTAAAGAAGAAATTTCTGATACTGCCTCCGATAATAGGCCTTAGTGCAAATGCTTTCGAAGGTGACCGCGAAAAATACATGAAGCTCGGAATGAATGATTACCTCACAAAACCTGTTAAAGAAGAAGATCTCCTGAAAGTATTGAAAAGATTTGATCTGAAATAGAGCAGCATTTTTTTTAAACTACAATGGCTAAGGGATTCAAAGCATGGGGGGTTACTGTTTCCTGCCTGATATGAAGTTAACATAAGCAGGCTCACAGAAAACGTTATACGGTAAGCAATACTGCATTGATCTTCTTGCTTGCCGGATTATTACCCGGTTTAATAATGACCACGCCGGATGAGATTAACAAGTTATCCTATTATCGACTCATAGCCCCCTGCGTATGATATTTTTTTATCAATGGAAAAATGAAAACCTTAAAATTTCTCTTTTTGATTGGAAATTAGAAAAAAAACTTACATTTTTGCGTCAGTTCAAAAAATTAACTTATGAGTGAAGATAAAACCAATAACGCAAATGTTAATCCCGGTGATAATAAAAAGGGAAAAACTTCCAAAGAAGCAGAAACAACCGGTTCAAAAGGTTTTTTGCGATGGATTGAACAGATGGGTAATAAGCTGCCCCATCCTTTCTGGCTATTTGCCTGGATCTGTATTATAATAGTAGTTTGCAGTGTTATAACCGGCTATTTTAATGTTCATGCCACGGACCCTGCCACAGGTGAGGATGTTTTTGCGATAAGTCTTGTGTCGGGCGAAGGGTTGCGCAATTTTGTCGAATCTATGGTCACCAACTTCGCCCATTTCGCCCCTTTCGGGCTGGTTTTGGTTATGCTGATGGGAGTATCCATTGCCGAACGCAGCGGTTTATTGGCTGTTGTTTTAAGATCAATAGCTTTTTCCGTTCCGAAAAAAGTTGTACTTCCGGTCATCTTTATTATAGGTGCATGCGGCAATATCGGATCCGATGCGGGTATTGTGATAGTACCACCAATAGCCGCGCTGATATTTTCGCAGATGGGTTTGCACCCTGTAGCAGGGTTAGTTGCCGGATACGCCGGTGCAACAGCAGGTTTTACTGCCAACTTTCTTATAGCAGGTACCGATGTTTTACTTGCAGGAATAAGCACTGAAGTAGCTCAACAAGAAGTCAGTGCCACTGCCAACTGGTATTTTATGATAGTATCCACTATCATGTTAGGATTCGCAGGTGCCTTTATTGTCAGAAAGTTTACCATACCGAGATGCAGGGCTTTTACCGGAGCCGACCATATTGAAAACGACTCTCAAAACCAGTCACATATTATCAAACCCGAAGAAAAAAAGGGCATGAAAAGGGCAGGGATCGTTTTGCTCATTTATGCCATTGTAATAATCGCTCTTGTAGCACCACCGGGTGCTCCGTTGCGCGACCCGGAAACCGGAGGTATAGTCCCCTCCCCTTTTCTAAGAGGACTGGTGCCTATATTGTTCCTGCTGTTTGCATTACCCGGTTACGTATACGGGAAAGCTGCCGGCACAATAAAAAATTCCAACGATGCCCTGAAATTTATGCAGGAAGGAATGAAAGAACTGTCGGGATATATCGTACTTATGCTTATAATTGCCCAGTTTATATACCTTTTCAGCGAATCAAACCTCGACAGGATCCTGGCTATCAGCGGTGCGGAATTTCTCCAGCAAACAGGGCTGACAGGACCCCTGCTATTTACCTTGTTCATGATCCTGGTGGCAGTGCTTAACATTTTCATGGGCAGTGGGTCTGCTAAATGGGCAGTGTTTGCACCTATCTTTGTGCCAATGCTGGCACAATTGAATTTTAGCCCGGCTTTCGTGCAATTGATGTACCGTATAGGCGACTCCATTACGAATGCCATAACACCGCTTTATCCTTATTTCCCGCTGCTGCTTGGATGGGTTGCAAAATACGATAAAAGAATAGGTATAGGAACAGTTATCTCACTGCTTATACCATATGCAATCATTCTTTTTCTGATGTGGATCATTTTACTGTTTATATGGTACGGCCTTAATCTGCCAATAGGGGTCGGAGAAAGCATTTATCTTAATTAATGCTCTGAAAATATGTTGTCAGACGATCAATTGCGCGATATAATAAATAATTATCTTGAAAAAAAACGAGCAGGGATGGACTATACGCAAATCCGAAAGGAGTTGCACGATAGAAAATTCAGTGATCCGGATGTAAAGAAGATAATCCAGGAAATTGACAACACAATATTGCAGGAAGAATTTGAAAAACCCGACAAAAAGACAAGTGAAAAAATGCGGTTTGCAGGATGGCTCTTTATTGCTATAGGTTTAATATTTATTTCAGGTCGTTTTACTAATATATTTTTTTTCCGCGATAATTACCTGTTCTCCTATGGTTCACTGCTTATAGGCATAATACTTCTGTTTTACGGTTACATAAGATCCAATAAAAGAAGACAAAGGAAACAGGAAGAGTTTAAGCGCAGATTCATTCAACGGAAATGATATTTGATAGTTTGTTTTGCCAATTTATTTGAAACTCCGGCGCAGGAAATATACTAATCCCCAAAAACGACCCTGATATATTCCACTTCAATATCACCACCTACCGGCGACAGGCTGATCCAGTTATTGTCGGATCTTATCCAGCTAGGTTGGCTGCTGACATTTATTTTCAGACTATAATAATCTTCAACGCGGGGTATCACTACTGCTATACCTCCGCGTCTGCTTTGGCCAACTCCATAATTAACAAACAGCCGTATATTCTGTTCGGACAGATTTTTCACTTTCATATCAATGTAACTGCCACTACGATATCTCGAAAAAGGAACTATATGGTAAATATGTTCAGTATTGTTACCGATGATCTCCTTTAATCCGGACGCTTCCATATATCCTTTGTTATAGAAAGCCTCCATTTCCTCACCTCTCATAATGATCTCATTGATCTCCCTTATTCGCCTGACCGGATAATCAGAATCAGGATATATATTAAACGCTTTATGATAAGCATCGCGGGCGGCCAAATACCGATGCTGACTGAAAAGCTTGTCGCCTTGTTCTACATTGAGCCGGTAAGCAAGGTCTTCAGAATAATGTAATGCAAGCAGATCCCTGATCTCATCCAACCTGGTCTTAGGGTATTCCTCATCAGGTCTTATGGATAAAGCATCATTATATGCTTCACGCGCCTGAATATATTTTTCCCGGTCAAAATAACTGTCACCACGCCTGATTGCTTCACTATAAGCTTCAATGTCTTTTTCACGCCTGCTCAAAATAGCTGATATTTCCTCAAGACGCATGTTCGGATAATCTTCGTAGGGTCTTAGCTCACTGGCTTTTTCATATTCTGACTTCGCCCTTTCATAATTCCTTGCATAAAAATAACTGTCAGCCTCGCTTATTAATTCTATATACTCTTCATCTTCACTGCGCATCTCAGCTAACAGCCCTTCTATGATGCTGACCTGTTCTTGCGGATATGTTTCATGAGGTTTAACATCCAAAGCCTCTTCATATTTAAATAATGCCAGTTGATATCTTTGGTCTTCATATAAAGAATCAGCCTGCTCAATAGCCCTCGCATAATGCGCTTCTGTTTCCCGTTGCTCGCGTAAAAATCGGTTTATTCTCAACATCCTGTCTTCAGGATAATTTTTGTCCGGCCTGACCTGTAACGCCTGCGAATATAGATCTTTTGCCAGTAGCAGAAGCTCATCATCAAAATGCTGATCTGCAAGTGTTATCAGGCTATCATATTTTTCATCTTTTAATGCTTCAACTCTTAAAATGCTGTCTCTTTCAGCCTGCGTTAAACCGGCAGGGATCCTGCCGGCAAGCAGCATCCCGATCTCTTGAATGCGTTGCATCGGATAACTCTCATCAGGACGAAGCTCCAATGCACTTTTGTAATGCTCTAATGCCGTCTGATACTTTTCCAGATGAAAGTTGTTATCAGCAAGCTCTATCAATTGACCATAACGCCCCCGAATATCTTCTTTCTGAGCCAGTGTCTGAATTATCTCACGGATCCGTTTGAGAGGATGCTCCCTGTCAGGATATATTTCCGATGCCGCTATGTAATTATCCAAAGCAGCATTGAACTCACCCCTCTCAAACATATTGTCAGCCCTGCTTACCAAATCATCGTACCTCTGATCGCGCCTGATTATCTCTTCAACCAATTTCTTTAACTCTGCAGCCTTTGCAAGATTATCCGAATACTCATCCTCTGGATAATAAAAATCTTCCACCTCATCGCCTTCAAATCTTATTGCAGCCAAAGGTTCGTCAAAAAATGATAAATCTAAATCATCAATCTTAGGAAATAACTCAATTATAAGCTCAAACTCATAAAAATCTTCCCTGGAAACATCATCGGGTAAACGTGTATCAAAATCCAACCTTTTTACTATAAGATCAGCCGCGGTAAATTCGACCTGATAATAATTATCAAATTGAAGATAAAACTCAAATCTGCCTAATATATTTGTACTAACTTTTGCAACAAGCTCATTATCCTTGTAAACTAATACCTCCCCTTCGGCTATCGGACGATTGTCTTTTTCCATTCTTCCCGATACCTCAAGTATACCATCCGTCAGGGAAAAAAGTTCTGTAGGACACAAAAGGAAAGCCAATATAATAAAATTAGTGATTATACTTTTAACAGAAATAATGTAATTATTATTTTTCACGACTCACCCTCCTTGTTTAAGGTTATTCTATTATCAAAAATTATACAATGTAATTTACAGACGATAATTTTCTTTTTTTTTTGTATATTTTTAATTGTTTTTTTATAAGTTCGTTCCGCTAAAATAAAATAATTATTTGATTTAAAATTTATGTCTAATAAAAAAACTTAAATTTATGTATCCAGATGCCGATATTTTATTTACTCGTCGAAGTATCCGAAAATACCAAAAGGATAAACCCATAAGTGATGACCTGTTAAGGTTCATTCTTAATGCTGCAATGTGTGCTCCTTCTGCAAGGAACAAGCAGCCGTGGCACTTTTTGGTTACACGTGATCGTAAAAAGCTTGATTTACTCTCCGAGCTTCACCCTTATGGTAAGATGCTCAAAGAGGCTACTATGGCAATAATGGTTTGCGGCGACATTATTCTTGAAGAGCGCGAGAGCGCTATTGCACTTGACGGTGCAGCGGCTACACAAAACCTCCTTCTAGCTGCACATGCCGCAGGTCTGGGAGCAGTATGGCTGGGAATGTACCCGCGCAAAGAAAGAACAGAAGCCATGCGAAAAGTATTTGACTATCCTGAAAATATAATACCCGTGTCACTCATATCCATAGGCTATCCGGCTGAAGAAAAACCAAGAAACAACAACTTCAAACCCGAAAGGATACATTTGGAAAAATGGGGGGAAACGTTGTAAAATACATGCCAATCATTAGTTACCGGTACCGGAAATCATGTCAACCATCCATCTCACCGGCTCTAATGATTATCAGTAATAATTATAAACTGATGGATCAAACTGCGGGTAAAAACACCGTACTTACTTTTGCCGATAGCATAAATAGCTTCTGTAGCTATCATTTGCTATCGGTTTCAGATGCCACAGGTGAATAAACCATCAAAAGCCTGTCATCAGCAACCTTTTCAGCCGCCCGCTCACAATATTACTCCCCTGTTATTCACCTGATGAGCAGCATTGTCTTAACCTGCCTGAAACGGTTAACGGGATCATCCAACGATACAGCTTCTAACCGGTAAAAATAGATACCCGGAACATTTCCGCCCGCAGACCATTCCGTTCCATAATAGCCTGCCTCAAGCTCTGAATTCACAAGAGTTGTAACATGCTGACCGAATGAATTATATATATCAAGCCTCACATTACTACGCCCGGGAAGCCAGTAACGTATTAATGTTGAAGAACCAAAGGGGTTCGGGAAGTTTTGCATCAGTTTGAAGTGTGTCGGCACATCATGGTCATACATGCCAACAATAATTGTCGCAAACAACCATACCGTGCTGTATGGTCCCCAGCCCTTTTCGTTCTCCGCACGTACACGCCAGAAACAGGTTTGCTGGTCTTCAACTTCATCAAACACGTAAAAAGTATCAACAAGCTCTTTACTAACAATAATGTCCTGAAAAGCTTCATCAACGGCTATTTCGAGTCCGTAGTTCGTAATGTGGGGCTGCGATGCATGCCAGCCCAACT
>PWJZ01000069.1 GCA_003559855.1 Bacteroidales bacterium | reverse complement strand
CATACAAATTCGGTTGTGTTTCTTTTCAAGCAAATGCCGACTTAAAAACGCTTTGCAAATATAAGCTGGTAGAGGAGTCTGAAAACTTCTGGGAAAAAGCGGATGACAAGGATTACCTGACAGAATTAAATCAAAAAGACCGGGAGGCACTGCGTTTTGTTAAAACTCACTTTGGTTCTTTAACAAGAGATGATCTTATTGAGTCGGTGTATAAAAACTATCCTTATTATGCCATTAACAGCACAATTGCACAAAATATTCTAAGTGCGCAGGATATTAATGCAGTCAAACAACAAAAACCGTCAAAACAGGATACCGTTTTGTTTACCATTGGGTATGAAGGCATCTCGCTTGAGCAATATTTAAATAAGCTGATTTTAAATGATATAAAGGTTTTATGCGATGTAAGGAAAAACTCCTTAAGCATGAAATATGGTTTTAGCAAAAACCAGCTGAAAAATGCATGCAACGGCGTTGGTGTTGAATATATACACATCCCCGAGTTGGGTATAGTTTCCGGCAAAAGGCAAAAGTTAAATACACAGGCTGATTATGATAAATTGTTTGCAGAATATAAATCCGGGGTTTTAAATAATGAGATCAAAAAACAGGAAGAAATTCTTCAACTACTGAAAAGCAAAAATCGCATTGCACTAACCTGCTTTGAATCCAACATCCATCAATGTCATCGCAAACATCTTGCCGAATCACTCTCCGGAATGAATGGTTTTAATTATGAATTAAAGCATCTTTGATTGTGAAAACAAAAGTCCTTATAACAGTAAAGACTTATCCGACTATTTCAAAGAAATATGAAGATCTTGTTTGTACAGCCGGTATGCGTGAGGATGGTTCATGGGTGAGAATTTACCCTGTTCAATTCAGAAAAAGGCCATACGGCGAACAATATTCAAAATATGAATGGATTGAATTGGATTTGGTAAAAAACAAGAGTGATTTTCGTCCGGAAAGTTTTCGACCCGTATCTCATGAAACCCCTATAATCAAAATCGGTGAGATTAAACCTGATGGTGATATTTGGGATGAAAGACGGAAAATAGTTTTGCAAAAGGTTTATAAAAACATGTCAAAACTTATAGAAGAAGCAAAGGATAAATCAATATGCACATCGTTGGCAGTATTCAAACCTACCGAAGTTATTGATTTTGTGTATAAAGAGGAAAAGGAAAGAGAATGGCCGCCGGACAAAATTGCCCAGTTTAAGCAGAAAAAGCTTTTTGAAATAGATGATAACAATGAATTTAGGGTAATAAAAAAGCTGCCATATAAGTTTATCTACAAATTTAAAGATGAATGCGGAAAGACAAGCAATTTAATGATTGAAGACTGGGAAATAGGCCAGCTATATTGGAATTGCCTTAGAAGATATGAAGGAAATGAAATGAAAGCATGTGAAGACGTAAGAAAAAAATATTTTGATGACTTTGCTAAAACAAAAGATCTACATTTCTTTTTAGGCACAACCCAGATCAATCATTTCAGAGGAAAAAACCCTTTTTTTATAATCGGAACCTTCCATCCTAAGCCAATAAAACAGTTTAAGCTTTTTTAATTATGGTTAGTTAAACCTTTTCTGAATGCTTTCTGTTTTGATAAAATATAACAACATTAGCAACTATGGCTGTAACAGATCAACACATTTGTTTTTCACATACCAAACCGGTTAAAAGTATTACCTTTGGGGATAATATTCAGATTTAATATATGCAAATGAAATGACTTCAGATTTAAAAAACACACCCCTCCCCTTCGTTGCCAAAACCTTCGCCGGACTTGAAAACGTGCTGGCCGATGAGCTTACTCTGCTTGGCGCCGAAGACGTCAGGACTGTCAAACGTGCCATTGAGTTTTCGGGTGATCTTGAACTGCTCTACAAGGTCAACCTTTGGTGCCGTACAGCAATAAACTTCCTGCATCTTATAAAAAACTTTGAAGTAAAAGAGCAGCAAGACCTTTATGACGGCCTGCGGCAAATAAAGTGGGAGCAATATTTCGACCATTCCAAAACTATTTCCGTGAAAGGTGTGATTTTCGATACTGTTTTTGACAACTCGCATTTTGTGGAATTACGTTCTAAAGATGCGATTGCAGATCATTTCAAAGAAAAGTTCGGCTCCCGCCCCAGTGTAGATACCCGTGAGCCCGATATCAGAATATCGATACACCTCAACAAAAACACCTGCAAGGTATCTCTTGACAGCTCAGGCACGCAGTTATTCAAACGAAATTATCGCAAATCGGGTGGTGACGCACCCTTAAACGAAGTGCTTGCTGCAGGCCTGATAAAACTTACCGGATGGGATAAAAAAAGCCCGCTCATTGACCCGATGTGCGGCAGCGGAACAATACCGATAGAAGCATCTATGCTTGCACAAAACATCCCGGCCGGGATACTTAGAAAAAACTTCGGATTCCAAAACTGGAAAGGATATGATGCAGGCCTTTTCGAAAAAATCAAAAAAGAAGTCAAAACCATGCAAAAACCTTTGGGAAAAACAATTATTGAAGGACATGATATAAGCGGCCGAAACACAGGCATAGCAAGACAAAACACTATGCAGGCAGGGCTTCTCGGTACAATACATCTGCAACGAAATGATTTTTTCCGTTATACCCCCGTTCACAAATCCGGGACATTGATAATAAACCCACCCTACGGCAAAAGGCTCAAAAAAGAGGATATTATTGACTTTTACAAGAAGATCGGCGACACCCTGAAAAACAAATATGATGGCTATTCGGCATGGATAATAAGCCAGGACTATTTCCCGCTGAAGTTTATCGGACTAAAGCCTTCCGGAAAAATAACCGTATATAATGGCCCGATAGAATGCAGCTATGTGAAATTTGAGATATATAAGGGCAGCAGGGAAACGGGCAGAAGGTAAAAAGCCATTTAGGCAGGCCAAAAAAATCAAAAATCCATGCAGTTTTTATTTAACTTTGCATGTTATTTACCCGTTACCCGTTACTTTTATTTGAACACAAAAAACGATATTTTATAAAAATTACCGTAAAACAAAGTCAAACGAAGATATAATACAATGAAGAAACGCGTATTAGTAGCAACCGGCGGTGGTGATTGCCCGGGATTAAATGCAGTTATAAGGGCGATTGTAAACCGTGCACAACAGGAAAACAACTGGGAGGTAATTGGCAGTATAAACGCTTTTAACGGTGTTTTGAATGAGCCACAGGAGATAGTGGTTCTGGATGAAGAAAAAACAGCCGGCATTCACATTCGCGGGGGTACTATAATTGGCACAACCACCAAAGGCAATCCTTTTGAATGGCCGGTTAAGAACCGTGACGGGACATGGACTACCAGCGATCGTTCCGATGAGATGATCCGTCGCTTGCAGTATCTTGGCGTTGAAGCTGTAATAAACATTGGCGGTGACGGCTCGCAAAAAATTTCCAGGATGTTTTATGAAAAGGGAGCAAATTTTATCGGCGTTCCCAAGACCATTGACAATGACTTGTCGGGTACTGATTTCACATTCGGATTTCAAACTGCTGTGCAGGAGGCTACTACTGCAGTTGACAAGCTCGTTACCACTGCCGCAAGCCATAACCGCATATTCGTCCTTGAAGTGATGGGAAGGTATGCCGGGTGGATAGCCCTGAACGCTGCGATTGCCGGTGGCGCCGATGCAGCTATTATCCCCGAAATACCTTATGATATTAAAAGCATTATAAAAAAAATAGACAGCCGTTTCGACAAAGACCGCGGCTTTGCAATAATAGTTATCGCCGAAGGAGCCAAACCTGTTAACGGCGAAACACATTACCGCGATAGTACTGACTCAGGAAATAAACAGTTCAGGCTGGGAGGGGTTGCCGCAAAAATGATAAATGAACTAAAAGAAGCAGGCGTGACAACAGATATGCGTGAAACCGTACTGGGGCACCTGCAACGAGGAGGCACACCGATTGCCTTCGACCGAATCCTCGCAACCAAGTTTGGAGTGAAAGCTTTTGAAATGGTTTTGGAAAAAAAATATGGTCAAATGGTAGCTTACCGACACCCCGATATTGTACCGGTACCCCTCGACGATGCCATCAGCCGGTACAACTACGTAAATCCCGATTCAAACCTTGTAAAAACAGCACGCGGAGTAGGAATATGTATGGGTGATTAAGAGCTTGTATTGTATCTGAATTTTTAAATTGAAATTTAACAAATAACAATAAAATAAGAGTACCCAAATAACAAATAACAAATAATAAATAATATCCAAATTTCAATTATTCAAATTCCAAACGTATTTGTTTTGGTAATTGAGATTTATTTACTTACATAATGTTTTATTTTATATGAGTTCGTTGTCTCGCTGCGCTCGGCAGAAATTTGTTATTTGAGATTTGGGATTTACCCTGTTAAATGTATTTTTATTTAACAGGGTGAATTTGAGCTTGGGATTTGTAATTTGTTATTTTTATTATTCATTTTAGAATTTTAGGTATAACAAAACCTTCTATGCATAACAACAACATTTACGCCCAGGTGCTGCTTCCCCTGCCTGTTAAAGGATGTTTTACATATCTTGTACCCGAATCACTTACAGGAACAGCCGAAGAAGGCAAAAGAGTTGTTGTTCCGTTCGGCAGCAAAAAGCTTTATGCAGGTTTAATAAAAAAGATAGTTTCATCAACGCGTTCAGGCCAAAACATCAAAGAAATCATTTCCGTTCTTGACGATAAACCGTTGATACTTCCGGGGCATTTTAGATTTTGGGAGTGGGTCTCGGATTACTATTTGTGCACCGAAGGTGAAGTTATGAATGCCGCCATGCCTGCAGCTCTCAAGCTTTCAAGTGAAACAACTCTCAAAATAAACCCCGGTACTGACCTGGAAAAGCTTTCCTTCAATATACAGGAAACAACGCTTCTGCAGGAACTCAGAAAAAAAAGCCAGTTAACCGTAAATGAGGCAATAAAAGTTACAGGCATAAAAAAGATCATTCCCCTGCTTGACAATCTCATCGAAAAACATGCTATAATTGCCCGTGAATTTGTTCAGGAAACCTATAAACCAAAAAGAACAAAATTTGTTAAGCTGGCATCCGGTTATGAAAAAGATGAAGAGAAGCTTAAAAACTATTTTGATTACGCTGAACGGCGTGCACCCAGGCAGCTTGAAGCGCTTATCACATTCCTGAAGCTTTCGGGAAAACACTCCGGCACTGCGCAACCGGTTGCTTATGAGAAACTACTGAGTGAAACTTCATGAGCGGCACAACCCCTTCAAGCACTTGTAAAAAAAGGTGTTTTTGAGATATATCAAAAAGAAGCCAGCCGCTTCGAGCATGCCGGAGCTGAAAATGGAGAGATCGTTTTTAACAGGCATCAACAAAAAACATATGATGAGATAAAAGCAGGGCTGGAGAAAAAAGATGTAGCATTGCTTCATGGTGTTACCTCAAGCGGCAAAACCGAAATTTATATCAAGCTGATACGGGAATACATTTCCCGCGGCAAACAGGTTCTCTATCTTCTTCCCGAGATTGCTCTTACCGCACAGATCATACAGCGCCTTCAAAAGCATTTCGGGCAGGATGTGGGTATTTACCATTCACGCTTTAACGACATGGAACGTGCTGAAGTTTGGAACAACATAGCCAAAGGCGGCATCAAATCTGAAGACAAAAAGATAACCTACAAAGTTGTTTTGGGTGCACGCTCGGCTGTGTTTCTTCCTTTTCGTGACCTCGGGCTTGTGATAGTTGACGAAGAGCATGACTCAAACTACAAGCAATATAACCCTGCGCCGAGATACAACTGCCGCGATACCGCCATATACCTTGCAAGCCTCACAAACGCTAAGGTTGTCCTCGGCTCAGCCACTCCATCCATTGAATCATATTTCAACTCCAATAAAGGCAAATACCATCTTGTTGAACTGAATAAACGCCACGGCGAAATACAAATGCCCGAAATTATTATTGCCGACATCCGGAAAGAGATACGCCAAAGAACCATGAAATCGCACTTCTCATCAATTTTGCTTGCCGGCATAAAGCAAGCACTGAATGAAAATGAACAGGTCATTCTTTTTCAAAACCGACGAGGCTTCTCCCTGATACTCCAATGCAAAGAATGCGAAGCAATGCCGCATTGTAAATATTGCGACGTATCGCTCGTTTATCACAAAAAAATAGACCGTCTGAAATGCCACTATTGCGGTTATATTGTCAAAACACCATCCGAATGTCATTTTTGCGCATCCCCTAATGTCCTGATGAAAGGCTTTGGTACAGAAAAAGTCGAAGAAGAAATACCGCTATTTTTTCCCGATGCAGGTATTGCAAGAATGGACCTTGACACAACACGTACCAAAAATGCATACCGGAAAATAATATCAGATTTCGAACAACGCAAGGTCGATATCCTCGTTGGCACGCAAATGGTCAGCAAAGGCCTGGATTTCAGCAATGTCAGCGTTGTAGGGATACTTAATGCGGATAACCTGATACATTTTCCCGACTTCCGGGCATACGAACGTTCATTCCAGCAACTGATACAGGTTAGCGGACGCGCAGGCAGAGCCAACAAACAAGGAAAAGTGATCATACAAACCTATAACCCGAATCATGAAGTTATCAGCAAAGTAATTACTAATGATTACTACGGAATGTACGAAAAACAACTACTTGAAAGAAAAATCTTTAATTACCCTCCATACTACAGGCTGGTATTGATAAAGCTTATTCACAAAAATCCTGACATGATAAACAAAGGTGGTGATCTGCTGGCAGAAAAACTCAGGGAAAAATTCGGTAAAAATGTCCTGGGACCCGAATATCCCCTTATCAGCAAAATACGAAACCTGTACCATAAACATATTATAGTTAAAATCCAAAAAGACAACCGCTATCTTGGCAATAAAAAACAACTGAAAAAAATAACCGAGGAATTTCGCAAATTTCACCGGTACAAACCGGTAAGGTTAATAATTGATGTAGACCCTGTTTAACAGGGCAAACGCATGAAAAAAATCACCGCATTCTGGATAGCCAAAGCCGGGCTGTTCTCAAGCTTATATCCAGCCCCCATACCTTTTTGGCATAATCCTGTTAAACCAATCCGGTCCACTTTTTTTTTATATCCTTTTTTGCAGGAGACTTTTTTGTAATTTTTTCAGTTCACTCTTTCTATGTTGGTTTAAAATTTTATCAAGGATACAAATCTTGTATGTTAGTCAACTAATTAAAACAAGCTTTAAAAATAAAAAGAAGATGTGCGGATGGAATGATAATTATGCCTTGAATATTTTGAAGAACATGAAAGCCTGAAAATGTGAATAATAAAAAGCCACGAATGCACGAATAAAACAACGAATAATAT
>PWJZ01000017.1 GCA_003559855.1 Bacteroidales bacterium | reverse complement strand
GACAAATTGACATTTGCAGTATTAAAAAACATAATTAATTTGGATGTATTGATTTTGTAAATAAATATCAAAATTTTCTCAGAACTTTTGTATTATTGCCATACAAAAGCATAATTAAATTTATCACTTTATGAAACCCTCATTAACTAAACGTTCATAAAAGCAGATGAACTTAGCGAACTTAGCGAACTTAGCGAACTTAGCGAACTTAGCGAAGCGATCTCACGAGCAAAGCGAGTAACCGATCTCACGACCGAAGGGAGTAATAAAGCATGAGGGTTCCATGGGGTCAAAAACTAAAAACGCAAATATTAATTAATATATTTTATTATAAATCAGAACCTTAAATACATTTTATATAGATGAATATATTAAATTCTTTACTAAAGATAAAGCTACACTGGCAGATATTGATTGCATTTATTTTAGCAATAGTATTTGGTATCTTTCTGAAAGATCAGGTTATATATGTTTCTTGGATGGGTGATGTATTCCTACGCTTGCTTAGAATGATCGTTATTCCTTTGATTTTAAGTTCGATAATTTCAGGATTGGTAAATATTGGTAGTGAAGGTAGTTTGGGGAGACTGGGGTTGAAAACATTCGGTTATTATTTGACTACGAGTACTTTTGCCATTATCACAGGTTTGTTGCTGGTTAATATAATAAAACCAGGCATTGGGGTAGATATATCTTCTATTTATATTGACGAATCTATAAGTATTGAAAGACCAAGAATATCTGAAGTATTAATACAGATTGTTCCGGATAATATTTTTTATGCTTTGGCAAACAATGAATTTTTATCTGTTATTTTCTTCGCCATAATAGCAGGAATATTCATTAGCAAAATGGATAAAAAAAACAATATTGTCCTTTCTGATTTTTTCAATGCAGTTTTTGAGCTATTTATGAAAATAACGATGTTCGTTATCAAGCTTGCTCCATTGGGTATATTTGGGTTAATAGTAAAAGTTGTTGCCGAACAGGAAGACTTTGTAAACATGGTTACCGGTTTAGGGGCATTTATGTTTACAGTACTGGCGGGTATATTAATTCATTCTTTAATAACATTGCCGCTGATAACCCGGTTTATTGGCAAAGCAAGACCTTTTAAGCATTTAAGTAATGTGAAAACAACATTAATGACTGCATTTTCCACAGCTTCTTCAGCAGCTGCATTACCACTTAACATGAAAGAAACAAATGAGAATTCCGGTGTTTCGCATAAAATAACAAATTTTACTATACCTATTGGCACTACAATTAATATGGATGGAACGGCTATTTACATATCGGCTGTTGTAATGTTTATTGCTCAAGCGCAAGGAGTTGTTATGGGTATACAGGAGCAAATATTAATATTAATTACTGCATTGATGTCAAGTATTGGAACTGCAGGTGTGCCAATGGCCAGTTTGGTCATCATCACTATTATTTTAGAAGTTCTCGGGCTGCCGCTTGAAATGATAGCTTTAATACTTCCTGTCGACAGAATTTTAGATATGTTCAGAACAGCAACAAATGTATGGGGCGACAGTTGTGGAGCCGTGGTAATAGCCAAAAGCGAAGGAGAGAAAACATTTGTGTAATCGCCAGACTTTGTTTTTCAACATCAATCTTCTTCAATCTTCTTCAATCTTTCATAACGCCCTCAGTCAGAGCTTTCTCACTATCATACATTATTAACATGCCTACAAAAGCGTCACGAGTTCATCCATTTGCATTGATTTGAGCGGATTGTTCTGATTGATAAACATTCCGCTCAGCTCTGATTTATGCTTTTGTAAAGCCATGATTTTTTCTTCTACTGTGGCGCGAGTAATAAATTTATATACGAACACCTTTTTATCCTGCCCGATACGGTGGGCCCTGTTTATTGCCTGTGCTTCCACTGCGGGGTTCCACCAGGGGTCGAGCATGAACACATAATCAGCGCCGGTAAGATTTAGCCCGACACCCCCGGCGCGTATAGATATCAAAAAAACACGCATATCAGCGTCATTCTGAAACCTTTCTATGATCGGCTTACGTTCCTTTTCACTTACCCTGCCCGTTAACATGCCGAAAGGAATATCATTTTTTTTGAAATGATCTGCAAAAATGTTCAGGTGCTTAACAAACTGTGAAAACAGTAAAACCTTATGATCTTCCGACAACACTTTGTTTACGTTATGTAATATTTCCCTGAACTTCCCCGAATCGCTGTCATAGTTGTTTTCAACAATCACGGGATGATTGGCAATAAGCCTTAATTTCATAAGGCTGCTCAGCAAAAGAAATTTAGTCTTGTTGCTGCCGGCTATCCTGTAATTTTCCAGTATCATATTGCGTGCTTCCGATTTTTTACGTTCGTAAAAACTGCTTTGCTCCTCGGTCATCTCACAGTAATGAACTTTTTCTGTCAGATCGGGGAGCTCCGCGGCAACCTTGTTTTTGTTACGACGTAAAACAAACGGCTGTATTAGATTTTGCAATTTGATGCGCTTATGCTCATCGTTTTGCTTTTCTATAGGTATTACAAATTCTTTTTTAAAACTGTTAAGACTTCCGAGCATCCCCGGATTCAAAAACGAAAACTGCGACCACAGGTCGGTAAGCGAGTTCTCTATGGGTGTTCCGGTCAGAACCAACCTATGCATACCTCGCAGCTGTTTTACAGCCATAAAGATCTTTGATTCTGCATTTTTAATAACCTGGCTCTCATCAAGAATAATATAGGTGAAAAGATATTCTTTCAGCATATCAATATCGCTTCTGACTGTTCCGTAGGTAGTCAATACAAGGTCATACCTGGAGAAGTTACTGACGTTTTGAGGTCTGTTAATGCCTATATGCTGAAAGATCTTCAATGCAGGTGTGAATTTCCTGATCTCATTAACCCAGTTATGTATCAGCGATAAAGGCATGATTATTAAAGATGTGTGATTTTTCCTTTTTGCCTTTCCGCTGCCATCAGCAAACAAATCCAATTGCATGGGATTAAATGAGTCAAAATGTGAATTATCCGTGTCTTTGTAATATTGATAACCGAAAGTGGAGCCATCATCTTCCCATTCTTTAAGTTTCAGCAAAGCTGCAAGGACCTGTACGGTTTTACCCAGCCCCATATCGTCGGCAAGGCAACCGCCAAGCTTATTGTTTTTCAAAAAATTCAGCCATTGAAAACCGGTCAATTGATAAGGACGCAAAGATGCTGTTAACAACTTCGGCAGCTCCTCGCGTTTAAACGGCACACCTTTGATATTTCTGTGTTTCTTAATAAGATCGAGGTTTTCAAGTATAGTAAAATGATGCTTGTTAAGGGTTAGTTTTTCGTCTTCTTTAGTTGCGAAGGTCATGATATCACTGAACCTTTCAAACCACTCACAAGGAATCAATCCTGTGGTTCCGTCAGGAAGCAAATATTCGCGCTTACCATGTAAAATATTGTTCTTTAAAGCAATGAACGGCACTTTGTGTTCGCCGAATAAAACATAACCCCTCAGATCAAACCAGTCGGATCTTTCATCAGCATTCAAGGTAATTGCTGGCTTGCCGATAAAATACTTTTCCCGGAAATAGTCCTGTATAAACCGGAAGCCTTTTCCCGAAAGCAATTCTTTATTTTCCGTCAGCCAATCAAGCAATCCGTAGCGCTGCCCTATTATTTCCTCATGATTTTCAACCATTTTTTCACCGGGCAAGATGTAATTTGAAGGATTAAGCTTCTCCAAACCAAAACCGGATAATATATTCTCATAAATCCGTTCTTTTTCAAAATCCCTGACAGTCTTCCTGAAGCGGTAACTGTCATTGTCTGCCGACAAGGTAACTTTGCAGGGATCTGTTTCGCTTGGTGAGAAAAAAACATCTTCACCATATTTGAATGAAACAGCCAGCACAGCCCTGTTATTCAGATCGGCTTCCAGGCGCAGGAGTGGCACAGGCTCGCCTATGATCTCCTGTATTTCAAATCCGGATGCTTTAACTTTATACTTTTTGACCGTTCTTTTTACAAATGTTTCAAAATATTGTCTTTCATTTTTTCCCGGTATCACAATATATTCCTTCTTCAAAAACGGTAAAAGCTTCTTGCCGTCAAAATTTTCGTCAAATCTGTATATTTTATTATCCATCAGAAGCAGGCACGGATAGTTTGACAATATCAACGCATTACGGTTTGTCAAAAATATGTTTTGTGATTCTGTTTTTAAAGTAAGATAGTAACGTGTTTCGCCGTCATGTCTTTCAAAGTTGAAAACCGGTTCAACACGGTCTTTAAATATGGACACGGGCCGCTCGTTGACCAAACTGCCCGGAGTGCCCTGGTAATAAAGATGTGTATTGCTGGCTGAAAGAATATCGGTGATCTCCGACAAATGTTTTTCAATATAGGGTCTTATGTGTTTTTCTATAAAGCTTTTTTCAGTTCTTTTTAAAAAATCAAGCTGCCGCTCCTTATGTTTGCCAAACCTTTTGTGAATATTTTCATCCGAATATTTTTCCAACAGTTCAAGAAGTCGTAATTCAAGCTCACCGGTATCATCAAAGAAATCCTTTATATTGTTTCTTGTGATTTTTTTTACTTCATAGCTAAACTGGTTTTTCCCTGCCATTTTAACGGCATAAGCTTCTATGATCATCCCCCACATCGGATGTTCAACTATTGCAAATACAAGCTTCTTATCCGTATTTATTTGATGTTGCAGCATAATGAATTACAGGGGTGACTTTGAAAAAACAAACAAAATTCTAAAGTTAAATGAAATTGCAACACGGTATGAAAATTTTCAAAAAAAATTTTCATAAATTTTTTCTGTAAACAGACAGCCTTCTGCCGGGATAAAAAATTTCAGACGCTTGAAAATTAAAGCTTACCAACATGTAGTCGCTTTTTCGTTACTGTTCCACAAAGGTTTTTTATACTTGAATCAAAAGGGAGGGGTTAAGATTTGTGATTTTATGATTTTTAATTTTTTCTCCCGAAGGGTTTTTTTTTTGAAAAATTCAGTACTTAATCCATTTCCAAATGTCTTTATAGCTGACTTTTTTACCATACATCAGAATTCCTGTACGATATATTTTTGCGGCCAGCCATGTGGTAAAGAGGAATCCGGCTATCAACAGGAAAGCCGAGAGATAGAGGTCGAAAAATGGCACTCCGAATGGTATTCGTATCATCATTATCACGGGTGAAGTAAGCGGTATTATTGACAGCCAGAAAGCCACAGATCCTGCCGGATTGACCATAACCATCTGTCCGAAAATTATTGCAAATATCAGCGGTATGGTAACCGGCAGCATAAACTGTTGCGTATCGGCTTCGTTATCGACGGCGGAGCCTATGGCAGCAAAAAGAGCTGCATACAAAAAGTAACCTCCAAGGAAAAAGAATATGAATGAGAATATCATCACGTACCAGTTTATAGCCGATAATGATTCCAGAACCTGCCCTGCTGTGGTATCATGGTATTGTATTGTATCCATATGTTCTTCAAGTCGCCCGGTATCGAGCATTTGAGCGGATGTGATATGGACTTGCTCATCCGGTGTGAACTGAAACATGTCGGGTACGGCTGTTCTGACTACAAACACCAACAGGAGAGTCAGAAACACCCATATCAGAAATTGTGTCAGACCAACCAAAGCAACGCCGACAATTTTGCCCATCATAAGCTGAAAAGGCTTTACGGAAGAAATAATGACCTCGATAATACGGCTTGTCTTTTCTTCCAAAACACCCCTGAGCACCTGGGAGCCAAAAAGAAAAATAAACAAATAGATCAATAACCCGCTGATTATCCCCAAAGCCATACTGACTTCCGGGTAATCGGTCTGCTCCATGCCATCCTTCAGAATTCGTACCGCCTGAATGCTGATATTGGTCTCTATTGCCCGCAAAACATCCTTGTCAATTCCCCTGGCACCCAGCTTCAAACTTTCAAACTCGTGCTTTAGAACATTTTCAACATGAATTTTGGCTTTTATATTAACGGCTTTTGTGGTAAATATACGAAGTGTTGCCGGCGACTCGAAAGCAACTTCAGGAATATGCAGTACCGCGTTGAACTTTTCCCGATGCAATAGCTCCAAAGCATCATTAAGATTGACGGGTAAATGAGTGAATACCACATCATTACCATCTTCAAACCGGTCGTAAAACAGACCGGTGTCGTCTACCACCGCAACGCTGTATTCGCTGTCGGACAATCGCGCTATTATAACCGGCAAAGTTATAAGTGCTGCAAATAATATTGGCCCCAGGATCGTCATAACTATGAATGACTTCTTTCTGACCCTGGAAAGAAACTCTCTTTTTATGATAATGAAAATTTTCTTAAACATTATTGAAAATAATTCAATATTTAATAGTCAATTTGTAATCCGCAACCGGCAACTATTGTTTTTCCAAAACGGTTTTTATAAAAATTTCGTTCATACTTGGTATAACTTCATTGAACGAAACGATATTTCCAACTTCAATAAGTGCTTCCAGCAGGTCATTTGTCGTTTTATCGTTATTTATTCTGATAACGGCTTCAATCAAACCATCTTTTGTTGATTGTTCAATGATCTCAAAATCATTTTTGTTCGGTATTTCAAAAGACGATGAAAGTCCGGCCATTTCAACCCTGAATATCTGCTTTGCATGTTCTTTTTTTATTTTTCTGACGTTGCCTTCCAGTACTTTTTTTGATTTATTGATAAGGGCTATTTCGTCGCACAATTCCTCAACAGAACCCATATCGTGAGTGCTGAAAATTATTGTTGCTCCCTGCTCCTTTAGTTTGAATATTTCATCTTTAAGTATGTTTACGTTTATCGGGTCGAAACCGCTGAAAGGCTCATCAAAAATAAGAAGTTCGGGATTATGCAAAACAGTGATAATAAATTGCAATTTTTGCTGCATACCTTTTGAAAGGGTTTCAGCTTTTTTATCCCACCAGTTGAGAAGGTCAAATTTTTCGAACCATTCTTTAAGTAATTTTTTAGTTTGATAATATTGCAATCCTTTTAATTGGGCAAGGTATAATGCTTGTTCGCCCACTTTCATTTTTTTATACAGTCCTCTTTCTTCGGGCAGGTATCCTATTTTTTCAACATGGTGCGGACGAATCTTTTCTCCATTAAAGAGAATCTCTCCTTTGTCGGGTCCTATGATCTGGTTTATTATCCTTATCAGTGTGGTTTTTCCGGCGCCGTTAGGTCCGAGCAATCCATAGATTGATTGCTTTGGCACCCTGATGGTTACATCGTCAAGAGCTCTGTGACCGGTAAAATCTTTAGTAACCGAATTGACTTGAATAAGGTTGTTCATTGACTGTTAATTAAAATAATCTTTCATTTTTTCAAAGAAGCTCCTGCTGCTCTTTTTTGGTTTTGGTTTAAAATTTTCTGATAGCGCCAGTTTTTGCATTAACTGGCGTTCTTCGGCGGAAAGATTTTGCGGTGTCCATATATTAATATTCACAAGCAAGTCGCCTCTGCCAGGGGAATTGACAGACGGTAATCCTTTGCCTTTAAGCCGCAGTACTTTCCCTGATTGCGTGCCTGGTTCTATTTTTATCACAGCTTTTCCTTCAAGTGTCGGCACTTCGGTTGTACATCCCAGTATTGCATCGGGAAAGCTGACATAATGGTCGTACAAAAGGTTAGAGCCGTCTCTGAAAAATTTATCATGTTTAACCTCTTCAATAAGAATTATCAGATCGCCCGGCACTCCTCCCCTTGCTGCGGCGTTTCCTTTGCCATTGACCGAAATTTGCATGCCTTCACCGACACCTGCCGGAATTTTTACAGGTAAAATTTCATCAGACTTCACAATTCCGTTTCCATAACAGCTGGTACATTTTTCTTTTATTATTTGTCCTTCGCCGCCGCAATCGGGGCAGGTTGACGTGGTTTGCATCTGACCCATAAAGGTATTGGTAACACGTGTCACCCTTCCCATTCCACGGCACGTATTGCACGAATGATACGAGCCGCCGCCTTTGGCACCGGTACCTTTACAGGTATTGCAAGTAACGTATTTATTAATACGTAACTTTTTTTCAACGCCTTTAAGGATCTCTTCAAGCGTAAGGCTGACCTTTATCCTGATATTACTCCCTTTGGTGGTTCTCCGTGTTCGCTGTTGCCTGAACCCTCCACCAAAGCTGCTTCCAAAATCACCGCCAAACGCACTTCCGAAGATATCGCCAAACTGGCTGAAAATATCTTCCATACTCATGCCGCCAAAGCCACCGGCATCCTGCTGACCACCTAAACCCGAGTGTCCGAACTGATCATATCTTGACTTCTTGTCAGGATTGCTCAGAACCTCATAAGCCTCAGCAGCCTCCTTAAATTTTCGCTCAGCTTCATTATCATTAGGGTTCTTATCAGGATGATACTTCAATGCCTTCTGCCTGTATGCCTTTTTTATCTCCTGAGGCGATGCATCTCTCGATACGCCTAATATTTCGTAATAATCTTTTTTTGCCATTTAGACTTTTGAGTCTTTTAATTGATTACTATTTTATATTAAAAGTTTTAAGCTATGTTCAATTGGTCATTAGTCATTGATTACCGTATACTGTGTCACAAATTACCGATTACCGACAACATCTCACTACCTATAAACAATACTGCACTTTTATTATTATAATTCTATAACACTAATTGGCTACAACAACTTTTGCATATCTGAGCACCTTTCCGTTCAATATATAACCTTTTTGAACAACATCAACTATTTTGCCTTTATCTTCATCGCTTTCAGCAGGCTGATTCGAAACAGCTTCATGTATATCGGTATTGAACTCCTCTCCCATGGCCTTGATCTCTTCCACACCTTTTTGTCTCAAAACGGTTTTAAGCTTGTTAAGGATCAGTTCAATCCCTTCTTTGGTTGAATTTTGATCGCCTTCATTATCAGCTGACTCTAAGGCCCTGTCAAGGTCATCTATAATCGGCAACAATAATTTTATTATATCCTCGGAAGCCGTTTTTATAAGCTCCAGCTTTTCTTTTACAGTTCTTTTCCTGTAGTTGTCAAACTCGGAAAACAATCTCAGATACCTGTCATTGAGCTCATCATACTTTGCCTGCAATTCGAGGAACTTTTCATCACGGATGTCTTCCGATAGTTCTTGTTCATTGACTGGCTGTCCGTTTTCCCCTTCCTTTTTTTTGCCCTCTTCGTCCAAACCGCTGCCTTTTCCCCCTGTATCATCGGCTACCTTTCGTTTTTTTTCCTTTGCAGACATATCTTCATCATTACCCCGTTGATTTGTTTCTTTATCTGCCATCTTTTTACCCGATGCTTCCGGTTCTGTAGCTGTTTTATGAACAGATTTCTTATCATCCGGAATCTCTGTCTGTTTTTGATTATCTGTTTTTTTTCTGTTTATATTTTGATCATCTTTTTTTTCCGTCATAATTATTCACCATTTTAATTTATACAACTTGCAAAACTATGATTCCGCAAATCTTTTGCCAGTATAAATAGAACGACAAATTGGCAGGTTTAGCTTTAAATTCTGTTAATTTCAGCGCCGAGTTTATTAAGTCTGGTGTCAATATTGTGATAGCCTCTGTCAATTTGTTCAATATTATGAATTAAGCTTTTGCCGTCGGCGTTGAGTGCCGCAATGAGCAGTGCAACGCCGGCTCTTATATCGGGTGATGTCATTTCTATCGGTCGCAGCGGGCATTCTCTGTTAAGCCCGATCACTGTGGCTCTGTGGGGGTCACAAAGTATTATCCTGGCACCCATTTCAATAAGCTTGTCAACGAAAAAGAGCCTGCTTTCAAACATCTTTTGATGTATCAGCACACTGCCTTTAGCCTGTATTGCCGTGACCAATACAATACTGATAAGGTCTGGAGAAAATCCCGGCCAGGGAGCATCGGCTATGGTTAAAAAGCTTCCGTCAATAAATGTGGCAACCTCATAAGATTCCTGCGATGGTATAAACAAATCGTCTTGCTTTTGTTCTATTTTTATTCCGAGCTTTTCGAACACACCCGGTATCATTCCCAGATGATCACACCCTGCATTTTTTATTGTGATCTCCGATTGAGTCATGGCTGCTAACCCTATAAAACTACCTATCTCTATCATATCAGGCAAAATTGTATGCTGGCAACCATTTATCTCTTCAACGCCTTCGATAGTCAATAGGTTTGATCCTACTCCCGATATTTTTGCACCCATTTTGTTAAGCATCCGGCAAAGCTGCTGAATATAAGGTTCGCAGGCTGCATTATAAATTGTGGTCTTTCCGCGTGCAAGTACTGAAGCCATTATGATATTGGCCGTACCTGTAAGTGATGCTTCATCAAGAAGCATATATGTTCCTTGTAACTTACTTCCTTCAACTTTATAAAAAGATTCCTTCTCGTCAAAAACAAAAGATGCTCCAAGCTTTTCCAGCCCGATAAAATGGGTGTCGAGCCTTCTGCGCCCTATGCTGTCACCACCGGGTTTTGGAATATATCCCTTGCCAAACCTTGTCAACAACGGACCAACAACCATCACCGACCCGCGAAGGGTTTTAGCCTGATCTATATAACGGCTTGTATTAAGGTAATCAAGGTCAATATTATCAGCCTGAAAAACGTAAGTGTTGCCTCCGCAATATTCAACATTTACGCCCAATGACTCCAGCAATTCAATTAACTTTACCACATCCCTTATTAAAGGAATGTTATTTATTGTTACTTTATCTTTTGTAAGTAAAGTGGCACAAATAACCTGTAAAGCTTCATTTTTTGCTCCCTGTGGTATCAGCTCGCCTCTGAGCCTTTTGCCTCCATGAACTTCAAAAGTATTCATAATTGCCGCGTTTTTTATCTAAATGACTTGGTTAATATCTGATAAAATATTTCTGACAAAGATGGTACAATTTTATCAGAAAATACAGGAAAACTTTTCAGTAGTTTTTTATAATATTTTTAAGATAAAGGTATTCAGGCCGGAATTGATTTTCGTTGAAAACTCAAAACATACAACAACATTTTTTATATTGAATTCGGGTCACAAATGCAACTTTTTTATCAGACAAATTTAATAATAAAATTATTGAGTTTAAAACACCCTTTGGAGAAGTAAAATTTGTGCATCAAAAGGCTATTATTCTCAGATTATCCCAGCAAATGCAATTTAAAAAGGGTTATAGGTTATATCTGTTAAATTATTTCAGGAGTACGAAAAGACGCAAGACTTCCGAAAGCTTAACAGCTTACCGTGCTATCTGAATCCGTTCTGTTATAACACTTTCCGAAGTATGTATTTGAATGAAATAAACTCCCGGACGCAAATTTCTTACGTTTATTTCCGTGCTTAATTTATCCACATTAATATCTGTGATCACTTATCCGCTGATGCTTATCATGCGGATTTGCCTGATAATTTCACTTGATTCAACGTAAAACTTATCACATGCAGAGTTGGGGAAAATTTTTACTTCAGCATCAATTATGTCTTTTACAGCCACCTTGTCATCGAATTTGGCTGTAAGTGTAACATCCTCAGCCAGCATGGTTACAGTTGCGGTTGCTTGTCCGGGGTCGTCAACATGTTCGTTACCGCCTGTCCATTCAACAAACTCCCAGCCTTCACCGGCTTCGGCAATAATTTCCACTTCCTCGCCTTCAAGGTATTCACCACCACCTTCAACAATGCCGCTTTCTTCAGGGTTAGCAATAAGTGTAAGATATGGAAGGTTATCCCTGTTTTTTAAAATCGTGCCGCCAACCCCAACCGCATAGCCAGTATTTGCATCAGTAAAATATATTGAATATAACGAATTAGTTGTTCCGGAAGAAAGAATTGTCCAGCTTTCCCCTGCATCAGTAGTTTTTATGATTGTGCCCCCAACACCAGCAACATAGCCCGTATCCTCATCAGTAAAATATACTGAATATAAAGGATTTCCTTGGGGTAACGGGTTTAGCCAGCGCCACTCTTCTCCAAACATATTGTTAAATAGCGCAAAAGAGAGAAGAAAAAAAGCAATAGTAAGTACTTTTTTTTGCAAAATGACTTTCATTACTCTTCTTACAATGACGCACCGGTGATCTGTTTTTATGTGAATTCTTGCAAAAGCCATGCATAACACTTATAAAGGTTGGATTTTTATTTTTCATAGCTTTATTTTGGTTAGTATTTTACTTAAATTTCTAAACTGAAATTTGTGAATTTTTATAATTGTCCACTCTAAAAAGTCCGCACACAATCCATCAAATATAAAAAACTTTTCAGAGAATTCCAATAGAATATTAACAATTGTTAAAAAAATGTTTATAATATTTTGGTTGTCAATTTGTTAAGTTGGTTAGGGAGGTTGTATTAACAAAAAATGGTGGTTTATTAGTTGATTTTTTCTTTTCTATGGGGAAAAGTTGATTTTTTCAACACTTTTACCAATAAAGTCAATAATTGAGCCAGGATTTTACCTGATATTTGCCAATAATAGATATTATCTAAGAAATTTAAAATTGGCTTTTTAGAGGAGACTCAATACATAACCGCAAATTGATCATTGTTGGCTTCTTTTACCTTTATAATGCTGATTTCTTGATGAGGACTGTTTTTGCTGATATCTTCTTCTTTTGTTTTTCGATAAAATCTCGGCTGTATGGTTCAGACGGATATTATCATTAAGCTTAAGCTTACCATCTGAAAGGATTGACAAATGCTCCGATATTTCACTATCATTTACCGACTCCCTGTTCCATGTAAGGTAGCATTTTTTCATATGATTTGCAATAAGCGTAATCAGCGCATCTTTTTCTTCTCCTTCTTCAAATTCGGTTGCCTTGGCAATCATTCTTTCAAGGTTTCTTCCGTAATGTTTGAAGATTATATCATTACCGGCATACTTGAGTTTTTCCGGTTTCCTTGAAAGAATTTCCGGGGAAGGTTTGGGGTAAAGCGAATCTACGTCTAGCTTGAAATCTGACATTATGAACAGATGATCCCATAATTTATGCTTAAAATCGGTAACATCCCTCAGATGAGGGTTTAATTGACCCATTATGTTGATGGTTGCCTTGGCTAATTTATTCCTTTTCTCCCTGTCATCAACTGTCATAATGTATTCGATCATCTTCTGAATATTACGCCCGTATTCAGAAATATTCATCTTCGAACGCGAGGTGTTGTATTCCATATCATGTAGTATTAATCAGGTTTTACCCTGAGGTTAAAAAAATAATGTAAGCAAAAATAAAATCTATTTACAAGTAAGCGGGTTGTCTCTATTCCGGAGCAAAACAAATTACGCAAAAAAGATTGTAAAAAAAACTGCCTTAATTATTTCAACGGAAAATTACCGACAAGAATCATAATAAACGCTACGTTTTCACCCCATTCCTTTCTATACCTGAACAAGATATATTGTAAGTCTTTTTGTTAAAAATAAAATATTACAGGTTTTATGGTAAACTTTTTGACTAACGAACGGATCGAATAGTAATGGAATTTATGAATCTTCTGGTGCCTTATGTTATATCTAACGGCAAAGTTAAATAAATTGTTTTAATTACAACTAAATATTTAATCATAAAAACATAAATGGTTTCACAAATATTTAAAAATTAGCTTCCTGAAAATCAAAAATGTTCCAGATCGGCTAACACGTATGTCAACCGACAATGGTTATGCTCAAAAGAAGTAATTTTTTCAGGTCATCTGTTATCCTTACAATATCTTTATTCTGGCATACTTAAGCAACAGCTTTTTTTTCCCAAAGCCGCTAAAAAGGACTGTTGCCTGTGCATTATCGTTATCGCCGGATAGTTCAATGATCTTTCCATGACCGAATCTTTGGTGTTGAATAATCATATTTACCTGTAAACTTACGGGTTCCAATATTTTGAATTCACTGTTTTGATTAAGCGATGTTTTCCTTTTTGAAGTTTCTCTCAGAGGTGTAAGCCTGTTTTTGCCGGTTGTTTTTTTCGCAAATTTTGTCAACGGGTCATTATTAAACATATCATTGCTGCCGGAAGACATATATTCTGTTGAACTTATATTCTCTGTACAATCATAGTTTAGTTCATCGATAAACCTGCTTGGTTCACAAAAATTAAAGTTACCATATTTGAAGCGTGTATCGCAATAGGAAATGGTAAGGGATATCATTGCCCGTGTAACGGCTACATAAAACAATCGCCTTTCTTCTTCCAGGTCACTTCTTGTACCTGTAGAAAGTATTGACGGAAACAAATTTTCTTCTACTCCGGCCAAAAACACATGGGGGAATTCCAGGCCTTTTGCTGAATGGACGGTCATCACAGATACCTTGTTGGTATCTTTTGCATCGTCTTCGGTATCCAAATCTGTCAGCAAAGCGATATCCTGCATGAACACATCAATTGATGCCGGGTTTTCACTGGTTGCCGGCTCCGGCTCATCACTGCTTTTTTTAACTTTTTCACAAAACTCACTCATAGCATTAATAAGTTCTTCAACATTTTCTCTCCTGTTGGCAGCTTCGGGTGAATTCTCTTCAAAATAATATTTCAGCACCCCGCTTTCCCGGGCGATTTTTTTTCCGAGTTCGAAAGCATTTAATTTGTTCATTTGTGCCCGGAAGCTTTTCATCATGTTTGAAAACGACTCCAGGCGGTTCAGCAGGCCACTGTTTAACCTGACATTATATTTTACCGGGTACTGTACTACATCCCACAGCAGTGCGTTATTTTCAGCTGCAGCAACAATAAGTCTGTTGACAGTAGTGGCTCCTATGCCACGTGCCGGAAAATTTATTATCCTTAAAAGTGCATCCTCATCGTACTGATTGATCACAAGCCTGAAATATGCAAGCATATCTTTTACCTCTTTTCGCTGATAAAAAGATAGCCCGCCATAAACCTGATAGGGTATATTAAACTTTCTCAGTGCTTCTTCAATAGCCCTCGATTGTGCATTAGTGCGGTACAAGACCGCAAAGTCGCTGTTTGGCAACCTGTCATTCGCCTTAAACTGTAGAATGGAGTTGGCAATCATAGCTGATTCTTCCGACTCCGAGGTTGAATTGACTATACGTATCTTTTCGCCTAAAACATTATCAGTCCATATTTCCTTATAAATCTGATCCCGGTTATTCTTTATAACACTGTTTGCCGCTTTTACTATTAGCTGTGTTGAACGGTAATTCTGCTCAAGCTTGAAAAGCTTGTGGTCGGGATAATCTTTTTTGAAGTTTAAAATGTTTGCAATGCTGGCTCCCCTGAATGCATATATGCTTTGTGCATCATCCCCTACAATAAAAATGTTTTCATTGTCGGCGGCAAGCTTTTTTACTATTACATATTGTGAATAGTTGGTGTCCTGATATTCATCAACAAGGATGTATCTGAATTTTTTCTGAAATTTATACAATACATCAGGAAAATCTCTTAACAATACATTTGTGAAAAACAAGAGATCGTCAAAATCCATTGCCGAAGCTTTCGCCAGCCTGTTTTGATATATGCTGTAAATAAGACCTATTTTAGGCTTATTTGCTTGCTGATCGCAGGTTTGGATCTCGAAATCTTCATTATAGTCATTAGCCGATATCAGGTTGTTTTTGGCATTGGATATCCTGTTAAGCACAAAACCGGGATGGTATGCTTTTTCATCAAGGTTTTGTTCTTTGATGATCTTTTTAAGTACCCTTTTTGAATCTGTGGTGTCGTAAATAGTGAAGTTTTTATCAAATCCTATTTTTTCAGCTTCAACTCTAAGGATACGCGCAAAAACCGAGTGGAAGGTGCCCATCCACAGATTTTGTGCTTTCCTGTACCCTACAAGCATGGCTATCCTTTCTTTCATTTCACGGGCAGCCTTATTGGTGAAGGTCAGTGCAAGTATTGAAAACGGGCTTATCCCCCTGCTCAGAAGATATGCCGTCCGATAAGTCAAAACACGCGTCTTGCCCGAACCGGCACCCGCAATAACCATTACAGGACCCTCCGTTTCTATAACGGCTTTGCGCTGTGAATCATTAAGCTGTTTTAAAAAATCAGCCATGTGTCAGTATCCGTTTTGAATTCAGTTGCAAAGTTATTAAAAATTGAACCGGCACTAATGAATTTGTTATTAATAATCTGCAGATAGTACGGCAGAAGATGATGTGGTGATGTGATGAGGCGATGGGGTGATGTGCGGCTTTTGTAAAAAAAAAGCATAAAAACAACTCAATTTTTTTTAAAAATCAATAAGGCTTCATTATTTTTACACTTTATGTATAAATAAAAACCAAAAACTTATATAAAAATGAAAAATAAAAAATTTTTTACCGGTTTACTTATTATTTTGTTATCAGTATTATTTGTATTGCCATTAAGTTCGCAGGGTACGGGAAACAGGCCCGTTACCCGGGATGAGGTTGATGAACATTTTCTTAATATGCGTCACCGGCTTGATGTACTGGAAAAAGCTGTTGACGATATTATGTGGCATCACAGGGTTGGTGATGTAGCTTATATTGACAAGGTTTTTCATACCGGCCCGCCGCGTGCTCATGAGCCGAATCCTACGGCACACGGTGCCGGCAACCCGTTCAGGTTCTGGTCATATATTTTCATACCTAAAGACATTGACCCGTCGAAGAAGTACCCTCTGCTTGTTTTTCCTCATGGTGGCGTTCATGGTGACTTCAACACATACTATACACACATTATCCGTGAGATGATGGCACAACAATACATCGTTGTAGCACCGGAATATCGTGGCAGCACCGGCTATGGCAGGAGGACTTTCGAGTCAATTGATTATGGCGGGCTTGAAAACCAGGATGTATATGCTGCACGCGAATTCATGATCGAAAATTATGAGATCGTTGACAGGCGCAATGTCGGCATTATCGGCTGGAGCCACGGAGGCATGATAGCCTTGATGAATATATTCGAGTATCCCCGCGATTATAAAGTAGCTTTTGCCGGTGTTCCGGTAAGCGATCTTGTAGCACGTATGGGTTACAAAAGACACGAATATGAAGAGTTTTTCTCAGCCGACTATCATATTGGTCAAATGGTTCATGAAAACATGAAGGAATACAGGCGCCGGTCGCCGGTATATCATGCACATAAGTTGCAAACCCCTCTGTTAATTCACACTAATACCATTGATGCCGATGTGCGTTCATATGAAGTGGAAAACCTGATCAACCGGCTGAAAGCCCTGGAAAAAGATTTTGAATATGAGATTTTTGAAGAAATCCCCGGCGGGCACTCTTTTGACCGTATGGATACACGTTTTGCACGCGAAACAAGACTGGAGATTTATAAATTTATGGGTCAATACCTTAATCCGCCAAGGCCGTTCAGAGATGTGAGAGAGCTGGAGAGAGCAGCGTATAGGTTTAATTAGAGTTTGTCTGTAATGTCATTCATTTGAGAAATAATTGATTTAAAAACCCCGATACGCTTCATTACCCCGATACGCTTCGCTACGGGGCAGGCGAGGCAAGAAAGGATTAACGATTTACGATTTATGAAGTTTGGCATAATCACCTGATTTTCCCTCAACTTCTAAAATCAAAAATCGTTGATCAATATTCGTTAATCAAAAAAATTTGACATTATAGACAGACACTAATTAGATGAAATTAGTAATCGATTATGCGTTGTGCGTTGTGCGTTATCGGTAATCGGTAGTCGGTCTGGTAATATCATCAATTAATATCAGAGAACATCTGTGAAAATCTGTGAACATCAGTGGACAAATAAAATACATCTTTGTAAATCAGCGGACAACCAAGATTAATCATTTCTAATATTTGTTATTTATAACAATTATCTGAAATGATTTACTTATCTTTGCATCATGAACTTTAAAGAATTTCATAATGCAATGCTCTCTTTCGTTGTGTTTTCTTATGAAGACATCAATGGAGTATTCAGGCATATTGACCGGCGCAGATTGTTTGAATGGAGTCAAAAAGGATATATCATACCGGTTATAAGGGGATACTATGTTTTTAATGAGTTTAAAGAAACAGAAAATTTAGGATTGCTGATTTCAAACAGGATCTATGAACCCTCCTATTTAAGCCTGGAATACGTATTGTCAATGGAAAGCATAATTCCTGAGGCAGTTTATACATTCACAGCTATCAGTACAAAAAAAACATCAGTTTTCAACACATCATTTGGAAACTACAGTTACCGGAATATAAAGAATGAACTCTTTTTGGGTTACGACTTGCGAAAAATCAAAATCAACTTACCGGGAAGAGTTTTGGAAAGATTTGTAAAAGTAGCAAAGCCGGAAAAAGCATTTTTTGATTTTGTATATTTGAAAAAAAAGCCATTAAGCGAAAAAGAAATAATAGAATACAGATTTGACGGCTCAATGATCAAAAAGATGAAACAAGAATTGTTGTTTAGCTATGTTTCTTTATCAAAAAAGAAAACCGTTGAATTAAATATTAAAAAAATATTAAAACTTCATGATATCTATTGAAGAGATACGCCGGCATTATCCTGAAAAGTTAAAGGGTGCATTGTTTACCTGGCATATGATTAAGGAATATTTACAAGCCCTGGTATTATACCGGATATCAAAAAGCATTTATTCGCAGGAACTTGCTTTTATCGGTGGTACAAGCCTGCGTTTCTGTTATGGCCTTGACAGGTTCAGTGAGGACCTTGATTTTGATTATTGGGGTGAAGACAAAGAAATGCTCAGAGATATGTTTAACGATGTAGCAAGAGACATAACCAAAGAAGGGCTTAATTGCACAGTTGAGCATAATTATAGAGATTTAGATAATTTTTGCAAATTAGTTTTTTCCGGTATTCATAAAACCTATAAACTTGAAGATCCCAGGAAAAAGATCTGGGTTAAAATAGATATTCAGAAAAACAGGGTTAAATACAATAAAGCAATACATTATATAAACCGGTTTGGATTTTATTTTCCCATTCATTCGCCTGAAAAAAATATCTTATTGTCAATGAAGGCAATTGTTTTGACAAAGAGAACAAAGGCCAGGGATATGTACGATTTTAGCTTTTTGTGTCCTGATGCAAAACTGGATTTTAAATTCATACAGAAGGATTTGAAACTAAAAGGGGTTAAATTAGATACACCGGAAATGCTTAAAGAATTGATTTTAAAAACCGAAAAGGAAACAGACATTAGTGAAAAAAAGTATGAAATTTCAATGTTTCTGATGGATAAAGAAAACATTGCCAGGGTATCATCTTTTTACGATTATGTGAGGAGCATTGATTTTACCAAATTATGTGTTTAATTATAAGCTGCAGCATTAACCGGAAATATTACCCGAAGCTTTTCGTAAACAGGTGCAGAGGTGATCGGTGGTCGGGAATCAGTAGTCGGTAATTGAGCATTGGTGTCATTGGTCATTGGTCATAATCGGTCATTGGTAATATCATCAATTAATAGTCAACTTTGACGATTGCTGACTGCCGATTTAAAACCATCTGCCAGAATTTATGTCAATTATTATTATCATGTTCTGATATCAGGTTGACATATTTTTCAGACTAAAAACAAACTTTGCGGATCAATACCGGAATTAATTCGAGCTATTTTCGTATTTTATTGAGTGAGCGATAAACTATTTTTATATTTTTGTGTTTTATAGAATATATATTAAGAAAAAATAAAAAATGTCATTAAAAGCCGGCAGACTGCTTTCAAAAATAAACTCTCCTGACGATCTGAAAAAACTGGATTTGGACCAACTGGAAATATTATGTGAAGAAATAAGGCAGTTTATCATTGATTCCGTATGTTTGAATCCGGGTCATTTTGGTGCCAGTCTTGGTGTTGTTGAGCTTGCCGTGGCCGTTCATTATGTATTTGACACCCCTGTTGACAGGTTGATATGGGATGTTGGACATCAGGCTTATGCTCACAAGATCATTACCGGAAGGCGCGATGATTTTCATCTCAACCGCCGTTACAAAGGTTTGAGCGGATTTCCTTCGATAAGCGAGAGTCCTTACGATTCATTTGGTACCGGCCATTCGTCAACTTCTATTTCTGCCGCCCTGGGTATGGCCATAGGGTCTAAGTTGAAAAATGAATGTGACCGCCATCATATAGCAGTAATTGGCGACGGCAGCATGACAGCGGGAATGGCATTTGAAGGGCTCAATAATGCCGGCGTTGCAAATGCCAACCTGCTCGTTATCCTAAACGACAATGGCATAGCAATAGATAAAAACGTGGGAGCACTGAAAGACTATCTTACAGATATTACCACATCAAAAACATATAACAAGATAAAAAACGATGTATGGAACATCCTCGGATCAATAAGCAGGTATGGCCCTAATACGCGCCAATTGATACAAAGGCTTGAGAATGCAATCAAGACAACACTGCTAAAACAAAGCAACCTTTTTGAATCATTGAATTTCAGGTATTTTGGCCCTGTCGACGGGCATGATATCAGTCATTTGACAAGAATACTTCAAGACCTCAAAGACATTAAAGGCCCGAAATTGCTGCATTGTGTAACTGTCAAGGGCAAAGGATTCCCTTATGCCGAAAAGAACCAGACAAAGTTTCATGCGCCGGGGCTTTTTGACAAAGAAACCGGTGAGCTGAAGATAGCTTTACCCGAACGCAATAACCCGCCAAAATACCAGGAAGTATTTGGAAAAACCATTCTTGAGCTTGCAAAGATGAATCCATCAATAGTTGGTATAACACCTGCAATGCCTACAGGCTGTTCTCTAAATATTATGATGGGTGAGATTCCCGAACGTACTTTTGATGTGGGCATTGCTGAGCAGCATGCCGTTACTTTTTCAGCCGGGCTTGCTACCCAGGGGCTGTTGCCTTTTTGCAATATCTATTCTTCTTTTTTCCAGCGTGCCTACGACCAGGTCGTGCATGATGTAGCGCTACAAAAACTGAACGTAGTATTTTGCCTTGACCGTGCCGGGCTGGTAGGTGAAGACGGCCCCACGCATCACGGCTCATTCGATATGTCATTCCTTAGATGCGTGCCGAATCTGACAATAGCAGCCCCGATGAACGAACAGGAATTGCGCAACCTTATGTTTTCAGCCCAGAAAAAAGATATGGGACCATTCGTTATACGCTATCCTCGCGGACATGGCGTTATGAAACAATGGCAGAAACCTTTTGAAGAAATACCGGTCGGTAAAGGCCGTATGCTCAAGAAAGGCAATGACCTTGCCGTACTGTCAATCGGACATGTCGGCAATGCTGCTCTCAAAGTATGTAATGACCTGAAAAAAGAACATAAAATAAATGCAGCTTTTTTCGATATGAGATTTCTTAAACCCCTGGATGAAGTATTGCTTCATAATATCCTTAAAAACTATTCAAAAATACTTACCATTGAAGATAACTCGCTTATCGGCGGATTTGGCTCAGCTGTTCTGGAATTTATGGCAGACAACAATTATTCGGCAAAAGTCAAAAGATTGGGAATCCCCGATTACTTTATTCAGCAAGGTTCACTGGAAGAGCTGCATAGCGAATGTGGTTATAATTGCAAAGGCATATACAATACAGTTCTTGCTGTTTGTGCCAAAGAATTCTCTTTTAAAATTAATTAAAGCTTGATTTTGAGTGACCTGACCGAAATAAGTTATACAAACCAGGAGTTATTCATAGCTTTTGGTTTAACCTTATTAGCCGGATTGTCAACCGGCATTGGCAGTACTATAGCTTTTTTTGCAAAAAGAACCAGCACAAAGTTTCTATCGATAGCTCTCGGTTTTTCAGCCGGTGTGATGATATACATATCGTTTGTTGAGATATCTTTTGAAGCCAAGGATATTCTTACTGTTGAACTTGGAACAAGAATTGGGCACTTGACAACTGTTTTTGCATTTTTCACCGGTATGCTGGTGATTGCAGTAATCGACAAATTAGTTCCTTCTTTTGAAAACCCCCATGAATTAAAGCTTATAGAAGAAGTATCAAACAAGGAGGAATTAAAAAAACGCAGCAAGTTATTGCGTATGGGGCTTTTATCAGCATTTGCCATAGCTATACATAACTTCCCTGAAGGAATAGCTGTTTTTATTGCTTCATTGAAAGATTTTAAGCTTGGTTTGCCCATTGCAATAGCCATTGCAATACATAACATACCCGAAGGTATTGCTATTTCAGTACCTGTTTATCATGCAACCGGAAGCAAAAAGAAAGCATTTAAATATTCATTCCTGTCAGGATTAGCAGAACCTGTGGGTGCTGTTGTGGCATTTCTGATTCTTATGCCTTTTCTGAATAATTTTGTTTTTGGTTTTGTTTTTGCATCTGTGGCAGGCATTATGGTTTTTATTTCGCTTGACCACCTCCTGCCCGCAGCCCGCGAATATGGCAAACCACACCTTGCCCTGTACGGATTGATCGGAGGTATGTTTGTTATGGCTGGAAGCCTTATCCTGTTGAGTTAATGTAATTTTTCATTAAAGGTCGAGATAATCTGACCCTTGTTTAAAAATAACATCCACAGGGATATTTGCCCTGTTGATACGTTCAATACTCTTTCTTAAGCTTGCAGACATTGAACCATCACGCTGGATCAATTCCATTGCGACAATATAGTTGCCATCGCCTTGCATCAACAACAACTTTCGCAGGGCTTTTTCAACGGCAGCCTTCATATTATCAATGTTTACCCTGAATGTAAATGTCTGTTCGCAGCGTGTAAAGACGTTTTCCCGTTCAAAAAAGTTAAAACGTATCATTCCCGCCACACCATGTGCACCGGCCATACCAAACCTGCTCGAACGTATAATACTGGCAAATGAAGTTATATAGGCTTCATGCATCTCCTGCACTGAAATCTCACCCATTTCGGCCATCTGCGCTATAAAATAGAGTGCCATAAGATCAGTGGCAGTGGCTTCAATTATGTTATGGTGTTCGCGTAGTGCATCCCTGACCGTGCCGTCGCCGCTAACCATATTTCTGATACCAAGTGAGGCAGCTATTTCATGAAAAGCAGCCAGAAGGAAAAAAGCATCTGCACTTATGTAATCACGCTGATCCTCATGGATAATAACATCGCCAATAGGCTTTAATATGTTATGAAATTTAGCCTCCATAACATTTTTCAATTGCAAATTACGCGTACCTGTAATCTGCTGAACTTCATGACAGCGTGGCATATGCAGTGCAATAATTTTCGGACCGGCATTGCAATGACCTGCATAATATATAGCATCATACACAAATATTTCCGAATCATCTGCCACGATTTCATTTCTATAGGTTTGAGCAACGGGCAGCCGTTCCTTAAGTGCAGGAGCCAAACCGGAAAACCGCTCAAGCCGGGCGCTCCATTCATGGTCTTTAACCAATAAATATGTGCTGTAGGCAGCTTTATAGCCGAACATTCTGTCTTCTCCCGTATCCAGCGGACGCATGACAAGGTCAATATTGTTATTTTTCATCTGCATCCATGCATAATCACTTTTTAAGTAATCATCTTTAAGCAAAGCTTCCGCCAATTGTTCGAGATATATTGCCATAGGCTTGTAGTCGGCAAGATTAGAAGCATGCTGCAATATATCGGCAGCTTCATGCAAATGATCGGAAAAAGCGGTCGAATAAGGCACTGATACCAGGGAACCATCCTCTTTTCGCCTGATCATAGTAAAAGGATTGCTTTTATCAGGATCATTCCACGCATCAAACTCTTCACGCTGCATATCAGCCGGATAAAATGCAGCTCCGGGGGGCTTATTATCAAACCCGGAGTAAAAAGCCGTATGCCCTTCAAGACGACCCCATGGCCCGTAATTTATCAAGGCATAATCCCGTGCATACCGGCAATCAAAAATATCCATGAGATGCTCCCCTGGCTTTCCATAAGACTGCAGCCAGAAAATATCATCAATGATCTCAGCGGCAGATATAAGATAAGGTATCATCTTTCGCTCAGCTTCCGGCAATCCGGAAAGATCAGCACTCAAAACCACTTGCTCATACCGGTCTATATACTCCATGAGTCGCTGACGATTCTCATGATCAACTGAATTACACGCTTTTAAAACAAAAAACGTAAATATACCCACTACAAAATATATCCTTATGCAATCCATCCTTTTCATAAAATTTGATTTTATATGAAATATTTATTATTTATTAATTCGTTTTGTTGCCTTATCAGTCTTCAAAGATATAAAAATCGTTGAATTCTTTTTCCAAATGGTTAAAGATAACAATAAACATAACAAATTTTTATTTTTGTATTTTTGTGATTTAAATAAATCAATTAAATACCAAAACAGAAACAAATGAAAATATTAGAAGGTAAAACAGCGCTTGTTACGGGTGGAGCCAGAGGCATTGGCAGGGAAATTGTTTTGGCATTTGCTGGGTGCGGTGCCGATGTTGCATTTTCCGATTTGCAATATGATGACAAAGCAAAAGAGGTGGAAAAAGAAGCCGCAAAACAAGGCGTAAAATGCAAGGCTTTTGCTTCAGATGCATCAAACTTTGAAGACTCCAAGAAGCTTATTGCGGATGTTACCAGGGAATTTGAACGCATAGATATACTTATAAACAATGCCGGTATTACCCGCGATAATCTTTTCATGCGAATGACAGAGGAAAATTGGGATGATGTACTTCGCGTCAATCTCAAGTCGGCTTTCAACCTTACTCATGCCGTTCAGCGTTTGATGCTTAAGCAAAGGGGCGGTTCCATTATTAATATGAGTTCTGTTGTCGGTTTGTGTGGAAATGCCGGTCAAGCCAACTATGCTGCATCAAAAGCAGGAATGATAGGCTTTACCAAGTCCATTGCGCAGGAGCTTGGCTCACGCAACATACGCTGCAATGCCATAGCACCAGGCTTCATTCAAACGGAGATGACCGCCAAACTATCAGAAGAGGTTGTAAAAAACTGGACAGAAATGATCCCGCTCAAAAGAGCCGGTAAGCCCGAAGATGTCGCTAACCTGGCTGTGTTTCTCGCATCAGATATGTCTGATTATATAACAGGACAGGTTATCACTGTTTGCGGGGGAATGAATAAGTAGAAGATAACTCCAACTCTATCTCTTTGTTCTCCAAAAAGATAGTACCATCATTTGTTATACCTTCAAGCCGTAGTTCAAT
>PWJZ01000029.1 GCA_003559855.1 Bacteroidales bacterium | reverse complement strand
TCTGTTAATATGTAAATACCCCGCGTTGAGCGTCAATTTGGACTTACCACGAAAAGGAAAGGCTTCATCGTCAGTGATCATGTTTTGCTCCTCACTCCGTCACCACGCCGGCTGTCACTTTGCCTGTCGCGGCTATTTCTAAATCAGCCGATACTAATTTCCATGCTCCGCCGGTTGGGGCATTGACAGCATATGCCCCTGAGTCGAAAAGAAGAAAACTTGATGAGCTACCAGTCTTTAAAAATCCAACGACACAGTGCCAATTAATATGAACAGTGCTCGTGCCCCATCCGCTAGTTACCTCAAAGCTAAAACTCATTGATGCGACATCCCTTGACCAGACCGGAGGGATCGCATATGTGAATCTTTTAGAATCAAAATCAGATAGCCCCCTACCGTAGGTAATCCTGTTTGGTATGGTCCCGTCATAGGTACTGGCCCCGCTGTTGGGGGCAGATAGTGTAATCTCCGAGCCATCTCTAAAGGTTACTGTAAGGTCAGAATGTGATTGTTCGCTCCCATCATGCCCGACCCTAAATGATAGCCAGCGCTCAACACAAGGCTGGTCCTCTATCCATTTAATAGCATTACCATCTAGTGGGTCGAAAGCGCAGGGCACATCAGCGCCCACTATTTTGGTCGTGCGCTTCTGGTTAGCAATGACAGTAACCATCAGTAGGGCTCCGAAGCTAGGACCAGCATCTTCTGAGCCTCACCATCAACACAGACATCGATCTCCCTGATAGCCATGGCTTTGTCACTCTCGTCGAGCAGCGTGCCGTCGATCACAAGATCAGCGGAGGTACCCTTCCATGTGGTCTTGACCTTGAACTCTAGTTCACGACTGGTATTCGTGGCATTTGGCTTATATGTGATGGGGTTATCACCACTAGGGCCACCTGTGTATGTACCATCAACTAAGGCGAGATTACCATCATAATAGCCTAGCCCAATATACCGTGTAGCAGAGTACGCCCAGCCAACAGCGCTCGCCTCTGATGCTGCGGACAAGGTGGTGCCACTACGGTTACGGAAGATGATATCCGACCCCGACAGCATCTCAAGAGCTTCCACTTCCTCGGCAATCGTCCACATATTATCAATGCGTCGAAGCACAGGCAGGTTCACCCAGGTGTCGCCGTCATAGGATAGCCCATCGCCCTCGGCCAACTCTGTTATGGTGAAGCCGCTATGCGAAGACCCGAATAGCGCATGCTGCATCGGGGCGAAGGTTGCGGGGACATTGGACAGGTCGGAATAGCTGCCCGTCGTAGCAACTGTTGCCAGTGACGGTACACCAGACAGGTCGGAATAGCTGCCCGTCGTAGCAACGGTCGCAAGACCTAGATCCGATGCTGTCGTCCCGTGCGGGTTGGTGCCGTCGTCAAGCGTTAGATCGCTGTGTAGACCGCTGCTGGCCACTGGTGCGAGGATAGACGGGTCAAACGGTGGCGGTGGGTCAAACGATATATCGCTGACATCGCGTGCGATCCGCTCCACGTCGCGCTTGAGCAACTCGTAGCTGTAGGTTGCATCAAGCAGCATGTTGCCCAGGGCTTGCACCAAGTCGTCACTGCTCCTGTCGCGAACGTCTTGCTCGCGGAACAGCGTGAACGGGCTGGACATCATGCCGCCGCTACTCACCATCACCTCCTGGTGCCTTGTCGCCAGACTTGAAGCCAGCGTCCAAGATCGTCAATTCGCCGGTTGGGTCATCGCAGGTCAGTTGGATCTGGAACACCTTTGCCGGTGCCGCGCCAGTGGGGATCTCAACGTATCCGCCTGACGTTGACATATCAACAGCGAACCCGTCTGGCAGTCGCGTGACGCCACGGTTGAAGGTGCGCCCCACCACAACCGGGATGTTGACGGCACTGCTGCCGAAGTCCCGATGCTGGCGCACCTCAATGCGGGTGTCGACCGTTGATGGCACCATGTACAAGACCACCTTCTCAGGGATCTTCTCAATGCTCTGGTCCTGGCCGGGCCACCATGCCCATTGCAGATCCACGGGGATAGAACCGATATACACCAACTGTCCAGGCGTCAGCGCAGCGGAGAATGCGCCGTGCGTGATGGTTGTAGAAGTATTGGACGAAATGTACACCGTTTCATCAAGATCCGGTGAATATATCGACAGACCGTTCATGCCTGCGCCCTTACCGCCAGTGACAAGCGGGGCTGTGACAACCGTCGCAGTGGTGGTGCTGCCAGACCCTACAACATGCCGACCCTGTAGTGCGTCACTCGCTGGTACGCCGTCAGTCTGTCCACCAGCCACATACGTCATGCCGTTGGTAGCATCGCTCACCGCCGCACGGATGCGCCCCGTGGACTCAGTGATGATCGTCGCAGAGTTCAGGCCGATGCGGTACAAGTCAATGCGCCACCGTCGCCCGCGTGTGTCAAACACAAGGACGCGGTTGGGTGTCGTGCTGGTCCCGGCGCAGAATGCCCACTTGACCTCTTGGTCTTCGGGATCGTACCATCCGTGGATGCGGTCAACCTCATCGTAGTTCAGGATGGCACGCCATGCGTCGTCAATGGGCTTGCTGATATGTGCTGGCCTGCCGCCTGCGACTGACCACACGCCGTTGCTGCCCCATGCCATCATCGTGTCATTATCGGGCTTGACCACGCAGCGGGCATTGAAGACGCCATTTTCACCGCTTACAGTCACGATGTCGGCACGCGCAGGGTCATTAGAGAACACCACGCGCTGTGCTGTGCGACGGCCCATCACCCACGGGTCGCCCAAATACTCGGTGATAGCCACGATACGGTCGTCGACGTCACGCAGCACGTCAATGGCTTGCGTGGCGATATTCCAGGACTCAGGGTAATAGCGACGACTCCAGTATACCCGGTTCGGTGCCGTGGTCTGGATGACCGCCGATGCAGTGGCGTTGGTGCTACCAGCATACGCTATGGCCAGCGTAAGCGACGTGGCAGACGCAACCGACGCGATGCGGTAGGACTTGCTGCCGCCGTCAACGGTCAACAGGCGACCTGCCCAGGCTGTGCTAAACGTGCCAGCCCCAGCGGTCACAGTTGTAGACCCGTTGGTGACACCGATTGTCACACGCGCATCGTGATATACGGAAGCAAAGGCGTATCCACGGCACATGGCCAACTGCGCAGCCAGCGGTGGCTTGTCGTGGCTGAACGCATCGCCCACCGATACAAGGCTTGTTCCGACGATCAGCACCGCGTCTGACACGTTGATCTCAACCGACGCAACCCCGCTGTTCGCTACTTCAGCGGCAATGAAGAACTCCGTGCCGCCAACAGCGGTCATCACCAAGACGATGGTGTCCACCTTCGGGTCCGTAGAGCGAACGATGTCCGACCCTGTGGTTCCAACGCTAAACGTCAACTTCTGCCCGCCAGCGGAAACCGCCAGCGACAGCGTATCACTCAGGTTGGACCGATAACCGTAGCCCTCACCGTCACCCGCTGGGCTTGCGGAGTCCCTGTAATAGTAGCCGATCAGGTGCGTGCCTTCGGTGACGTTGCCTGACGACTCTGAAGGCGTACCAGGAGCCGCAGCAGGGCGATCAATACCGGCGTCGGCAATAGACGAAGCAATACCATCCCACACCTGTATCCGGTTGAAGTCGTTGGCGAAGTACACCCGTGGTTGCAACACTGCAATGTTGGGTGTGGTGTTCATATTGAGGGTGCCGAGTGTCATAGCTCAACCCCTCTCACCGTACCGTCAGTTTCGACCAGCACCAAGAACGACAAGCCCTTGGCACCAAAGGAACGCATAGCAACGGAACCGTGACCTGTAAGGTATGTCAGGCCGGGACGTCGCGAAATCTGCCCGTCAACGCGAAACGTGATGTTCTGCGCCTTCAGGAAGTGGTCCCCAAGAACGGGAACATCGCCACGTTGACCCTGCCACTGCCTCATGAGATGCTCCGTGTCGCCAGATCCACGGCGGTAAAGCTGGCGGTCGCGGTCTTCCGGTTGATGTCATAGCCGCCTGGTGAACGGTCGTTGGTCGCGGCCCGGCGCAATGCTTCAGCATAGTTCTCGGCGCATTCACGGGTAGTGCCTGCACGGCATGACCCACGGTGCGTGATATGCAAGTCAATGGCGCGGTACAGGATGTCCGGTAGCGTCGGGTCCCAATCAGCCTCGTCAGTTGGAGTGGTGAGGACAGCGGGCCTGGCCTTGACAACAAGGTTCCACGTCCGCGACTGCGAGCCCGAATAGTACGGCCATACCGCCATGCGGTTCTTCCACACCGTCCAGTTGTAGGGACCGCCCCCGGTGGGGAACTGATCTGCCACACGGGACCAGGAACCGTAGTCGATGGGGTTGATGGGGTAAGGCCAAGAAACGCCTCCCAACACATCTCTGATGTTGTAGACGCCACCAGGAGGGAGGGAGACTGAAAAGTGAACCAGGGTATAAGGCTCTGCCGTGACATCATCGGCAGACCATTCGTGATCAAGCAACAGCACCGTGTCGGAACTGCGCACCGCAACAGGGTAGCTCGACCCACCAATGATCAGCCTGCCCTCTGCTGCCCACGACGGCCATGTGCCACCGGCAAGCGTGACTGTGGTCGAACCCTTGGTGATCGCAAGCGTGCCAGTCGCATAGGGAGGATTGAACGTAACGCTGATGGTGCGGTTGTACCATGGCCAGTCTCTGTCGGTGGCCACGTAGCGCACTGCGGCGTTGACGATCTCCTTGGAGACTTCCTCGGCCTGCGCATCGCTCTTGTCGAACCACTGGCGCAGCGTGTACGCCTGAAGCTCGGACAGCGTGTACCCCGTGCTGGTGGCAATCGCCGTGATCTCCAGATCCACACCTGGACCAGTCGCCACGCCACCAGACACGACAACGGTACTCTCTGCAACGCTGTGGCCGCCAAGTTGGACGAACACGCTGTAAGTGTCATCCTCAGGGAACCCGACCGACCACAGGCCACTGGAGTCTGTCTCCAAGCGGTACAGCAGGTATCCAGTGGATGAGTAGATGTAGATGGGAGCCCCGCTGATCGCGCTGACACCATCGGTGACACGACCATCGCCAGGAGTCGCACTGAACAGCGCACCACCCCATGAGCCTGCGCCCGTACCATCGCTGGTCACTGTGACATTGGCGTATTCGCCAAACAGCACACCTTGCGAAGTCCAGTAGACCAGGAACTCATACTGTCCCAGCGCTGAAACAAACCCACTAGCACCGCTGACTTCTGCGACATACCGGCCAGGGAAGTTGACAGCATCGACCTCGGTAACGGTAATGCCAGTTGAGGCAGCGACGTTAACACCATTCTTCCATACCAACTTGGTAAAGTCGGCGTTGACCAGACCGGTCTTGCCTGCACCTGCGTCCCACACATGGAACGTGATGTAGTTGGTGGTCCCGCGCTTCCAGTAGCAATAGCTCACAGCAGTTCCTCCAGAAGCTCTTTATCGCGCCCTTCGGCCCGGTCCTTGGCAGCATTGCGCAACGGGATGGTCATCGGACCACAAATCTGCGTGGCTACCAAGGCCAGATCCCGCGCCTCGTAGTTATTGATATGGTCCTCAAACCCAAGCTCAAACAGCGCGTGAGCCTGGATGCTGGCGACAAACTGCCGTGCGGCCTGCTTCAACGGCCCTTCAGGGAATACGTCGTTCCAGGTGCTCATGATGCCCCCACGAAGAAGCTCATCATCTGGGTGAATACGCCCAACAACTCACGCCCCATGTTCGCGACCCGCTGCTTGTACGTGTCCACGATATCCTGCTGTGCGCGGCCTTGACGACGCTCAACGCTCATCTGACAGAACAGCGGGCGTAGGATATACGAGAATAGCATCACGTTGCGCTCGTGTATCACACCCTCAAGGTTGATGTCTTCGATGGTCTTTACTCCGGCAGCATGCTCAACAAGAGCGTCAAGATCGCGCACAAGCACACGGCCAGCAGCAATAACCCTGCGGGAGGTAGGGGCGGCATCTCTGAAACACCATGATGTTTCACATGGAACATCGGGTACGTCCTCCACGTTACAGGGTAGACTGTGCGGCAACCGTATGCCGTGCCCCAGACTGGCCCCAATGTTGAACAGCACACGCTGGGCATCTGCCAGGTTGGAGCCCATCTCGGCAAGAGACTTGGCAGCGGCAGCCCAATCAGGCTTGGTGACATGAGGCTTGCCATCGTTGCCCATCACCTGGATGTACGCTTCATCCATGTCCACGCTGCGACCCACACCTTCACCATACGCACCATCGTCCATGATGAGATCGTGGCCAATGAGGTACACGTTGCCGTGCGTCATGTGACACGCCACAGCACACGCCATGGTGCCCGTGGTCGGGCCTGTATAGATCCCGTGATCGTCGATCCCTGCCCACTCGTACAGCGCGTCTTCCTGGCCGATAAGGATGTGGCTCTTGAATACGTCAATAGCAGCCTTGGGGGCGACTGGCAAGCCAGCGAACACAGCATCACCATCGTAGCCAGCCAGCTTCTGGGCAGTGCTGTTCAGGCGTTCCATCGGCGTGACGATATGCGGGTCACAACCGGCATCTTTTAGCTTCTTGGCCACGGTGTCGGCTGCGATGATCAAGGCGCACTCACGCCACCGCTTCATGTGGTGGATCACCTTGTCCAGACTCGGCCCCGCACCAACCACAATGGCAGGGCAGGTCAGGGGCTTGACATTGTTCAGCCTGGGCGCATCGAGTAGTCGGACGATGTTGGAGTACATGTTGTATGCCCCGTGCAGACCGTCGATTGTGCTGTTGCCCCAGAAGCGCACACACGCAGAGGCGTGGCCAATGAAGTCAGCGACAACAGCCTTGCGCCATTCGGGGTCGGCCTGACATTCGTGCTCGTACTCCACGTCGGTTTCGGCCAGCAAGAACGCTCGCTTGGTGTCGCCATACATGGAGTGGACAAGATGTAAAACGTCCTCTGGGGAGCGGACGCGCACCGTCAGGGGGCCACCATCCCCTGGCGCAGGCTCATTGCCGATGACCACAACCAGGTCATCTGGCGCGGGAACAGCCACCCCTGGATTCCCGAACCATACGCGCATCACGTCTCCCCAGAGAACAATAGCGAGAGTGGGAGTCGAACCCACAGCCAGGGAGCATGAGTCCCCGATGTTACCGTTACACCATCTCGCGATCAGTCCCGCCCAGGTTGAGCATACCCAAATAGGGTAGAGGCGTGGCGGGAAACAAACTCCCCTGTGGCTAAGGGGCTCAACAGTAGCAGGCTAGGCACGCCCAAGGATGACATCATAGGCTAATGCCACGTCGTCGTCGGCTGACTGCCCTTGGGCTTTGATCATATCAAGCGCGGCGTCTCTTGTCAAGCCACGCCCACGGACTGCGATGCGGGCCTGGAGGGGCAATCCCCCCAGACCCTCTACATCGTACAGGTCGCCTTCCACGATGCGTGTCACGCAGGCCCCAGCAGGCGGATGCGCAGCAGCGACG
>PWJZ01000010.1 GCA_003559855.1 Bacteroidales bacterium | reverse complement strand
TTAAAAAATTTTATATCATCAAACAAATAAACATTCTATGGCCTTAGGGTGTTATTCTGAAGATATTAATTTTTTTGTTCAATCGAAAACAGGATGTTGTTATGAAAAGGTTGTTTAATTATTTAATCTTTTCTGCTATTTTTCTTTTTTCAATATCACAATTGCAGCCTCAGGCTGATATAACTCCTGTTTTGCAAGAGGTGATTTCTGAAAAAGGTGAAGAGGAGTTTATTTCGGTTAACCTGCAACTTGCGGCTCGCTATGACGATGAGCTACTTTACCGGCAAAGCCGAACCATTGAAGACAATGAGAAGCGCCGCCGGATCTTTTTCAGACAACCCTTTTAATCCGGACTATGATAAAAAACACGGAAACAAAACCTGATGATTCATAAATTCAAAAGTAAACCAACAGATGTTTATAAATAATGAATTTATTTGTGTCAAACCGGCTGTCAATTTTACCTGGTAATACAAAAATAATTCATACTGTAAAAAAATAGTTTTTAATTCTTTTGAGTTTTTATTTTAAATTTGCATCCTGTGTTATTTACATTATTTTTTATGTTTGACTCATCAAACAATATTTTTACAGGCTTGGAAGATGAAAAACCTTTTATAACAGGCATAATAACTTAATTAAATTTATTTTTTCATTCAATCAAAAACTGTTTTTATTATGAAAAAAATGTTTTATTATTCAATAATCTTGATGATTTATACCTTTTCATTATCACCTTTAGAGGCTCAGCCGGAAGTAACTTTCTCTCTGCAAGAGGTGATTTCGGAAAAAGGTGAAGAGGAGTTTATTTCGGTGAATTTGCAACTTGTTTCTCAATATGACGATCAACTGCTTTACCAGCAAAGCCGTGACATGGAGGATCGAGAAAAGCGTCGGCGCTTTGTTGTGGATGAGCTGAAACAATTCAGTGAGCATAACCAGGCTGATCTGCTATCATATCTTGAAGAGATGGAGGCCGCCGGCAATGTAAAAGAGATACGGCCATTATGGATTGTCAATCTTGTTAACTGCAAAGCCAAACCGGAGATTATTCGTGAGTTGATGGCCCATACAGACATTGCAAGGATTGATTACAACAAAGTCCGCAATGTTTTAATGACCGGCACTCAAGATAAAAGCAAAGCTATAATGGAGCCCGATAATTTAAAAACGAGGAATCTGGCATGGAACGTAACTCTGGTAAACGCCGACAAGGTATGGAATGAGGGTTATACGGGCGAAGGTGTTATTGTAGCGGTTTTGGACACCGGTATTAACTACAACCATGTGGATATTACTGACAACATGTGGGAGCACCCGGATTACCCGAATCACGGGTTCAATTTTGTAGACAATAATCATAACACTATGGATTATCAGGGCCATGGCACTCATTGTGCTGGTACTGTTGCCGGCACGGGAGCTGCTGGTACCGGCACGGGTATGGCTCCGGATGCAACAATCATGAACCTGAAAGTCCTTAACGATAGTGGCGGCGGTACGGAAGCAGGTGTCTGGGCAGGAATAGAATTTGCCGTTGAATATGGTGCAGATATTATGAGCCTCTCATTAGGATGGCAACATCAATGGGGTCCTAACCGCTCAATGTGGAGAACTACCATGAACAATGCCCTGAGTGCCGGAGTGATAGCTTCGGTAGCTGCCGGCAACGAAGGAGGCTGGGGCGGTCAGCCACCACCAAATGAAGTGAGAACACCCGGCGACGTGCCACCACCATGGCTGCACCCCGACCAGACACTCATTGGAGGAACATCCGCAGTGGTTTGTGTAGGATCTACAACACAAAACGATATCATATCCGGTTTTTCCAGCAAAGGCCCTGTTACATGGCAGAATGTCTCACCGTTTAATGACTATCCATATAACCCCGGAATGGGCCTTATAAGGCCCGATGTCGTAGCTCCCGGATCAAACATCCTGTCACTTGTGCATTACAATAATACAGGCTATACAACCAAGAGCGGCACTTCAATGGCAGCTCCCGCAGTAGCAGGAGTAATGGCGCTCATGATCTCCACCAGCCCCTCAATAAACCCTGAAATGATAAGCCAGGTATTGGAAGAAACCGCTATTGATGTCGGACAGACAGGAGGTAAAAGCAATACCTATGGCAGCGGACGTATCGACGCCATGGAAGCTATTCTTGGTCTCGCCGACCCCGAAGCCCCGGCCACAATAACCAATCTGAACATTATTCCCGGCGAACAAGGTGAATTGCACGCCAACATTAGCTGGACAAACCCCGACGAAACAGTCGCCGGAAACCCGCTCACAGAACTCGACTATATTTATGTGTACCGTAATGAAGATCTCATCGAAACAATAGAAAACCCCGAAATTGGAGGTGAAGAAACTTATCATGATAACGATATTACACAAGCCGGACTTTATACCTACAAGATAATAGGTGAAAATGCTGCCGGTGAAGGCCTGCCGACAAATAAAGAAGTATGGATCGGCGAAGACGTACCTGCAGCACCTGACAATATCCTGTTGGAAGCTGACGGATACGACGGTGTTATAACCTGGGATGCGCCAACTGAAGGAAAACACGGAGGACACTTCACGGGTGAGAATCTTACATATACACTTGTCAGATTCCCATGCAATGAAGAAGTGGCTGCCAACATCCCCGAAACATCATTTATCGATGGCAATATACCCGGTATCGATACATATTATTATACCGTAACCTCATATAATGAAGTCGGCGAAGGAGGAACCGGCGAATCAAACGAAGCCACCCTCGGACCGCCTTATTCATTGCCGTTTGAAGAAGATTTTACCGGAGTGCCGACAGGTGAAATACCCGAAGGATGGGAGCTGGAAACCCCCGTTCCCGGCGCATGGGGTGCAAACAATTCCAGCCTGGCAGGTGGCGCACCACCAGAAATGAGATTATACTTCTCACCAAGCGCTACATCCACACACTATCTCAAAACCCCGCCAATAAATACATCCGTAGCAGAAACTTTGACATTTGAATTCAGACATTTTCTCAGCCACTTCAGCGGACCTTACACGCTAAAAGTGATTTCCATAGTCGGCGGGCAGGAATACCTCATAGATCAATGGGTAAACCCGACCGGATTTGGCGCAACACCTGAAGAATACATCCTGACCGCCGAAGACCACGGCGTAGGATGCACACACTTCCAGATCGCATTTGTGTTTGATGGAGATAACTGGAACATCAATAACTGGAACAAAGACGACATCTTCCTGGATGTCGATATCCCGGCAGAATATTATACCGTTACATTCAACATCGAAGAAGAAGGCGGTGACCCGGTACCGAAGGCAGTCGTTACACTGGGCAATGTCACAAACCCGCCCGGCGATTACGTCTTTGAAGATGTGTTAGTAGGAGATTACGAATACACGATAGAAAAACAAGGATTCTTTACCGAAGAAGGAACCGTGTACGTAGATGATGATATTACCGTGGATGTGTTGATGCTAAGATCATATAAAGTTGTATTCGACATAACGGATGAAGAGGGTAACGAAATCACAGATGCAGTGGTTACTTTCGACGGTAAAACTAACGATCCGGGCGACTATGTATTTGAAGAAATAGCCGAAGGAAACTATGAATATATGGTGGAAAAAGAAGGTTATGTTACGGTTGAGGACGAGGTTTACGTTGATGACAACATCACCGTAAATGTTATTATGCCTTTGGCAACATATACCGTTACATTCAACGTTATGGACGAAGCCGGTGAACCGCTGGCCGACGCCACGGCTACTCTCAACGGTGAAACCAATCCGCCGGGCGATTATGTCTTTGAAGATGTTGAGCCCGGAACCTATGATTACATTGTGGAAAAAACCGGTTATATCACCGTTGAAGGTCAGGTTACCGTCGAGGATGAAGATGTTACGGAAGATGTTACGATGGTCAAGGAATTTTACACCCTCACGCTTGTTGCAAACCCCGAAGAGGGCGGCAACGTTGACGGTGACGGTGAATACCCGGCCGGTGAAGAAGTGGTGATCTCTGCCGAGGCAAACCCCTTTTGGAAATTCGTTAACTGGACAGGCGACACCCAATATGTTGACGATCCGGAATCTGCCACGGCAAAAGTAACTATGCCGGCCGAAGATATCAGCCTGACGGCCAACTTCGAAGAGCTGCCTCCGCCTCCTGTTTACAACCTCACCCTTATTGCCAACCCCGCCGAAGGCGGCACGGTACACGGCGAAGGTAAGTACGGTGAAGGCGATGAGGTTAGCATTACGGCCACTCCAAACGAAGGCTGGAAATTCATTAACTGGACCGGCGATATCGCTTATGTCGATGATCCCGCATCGGCAAAGACAACCGTCACCATGCCGGCTGAAAATATCACACTGACAGCAAACTTCGAGAAGGAAGCAGAAACCTACACCCTCAGCCTTAATGCAAACCCGCCTGAAGGCGGCAGGGCTGAAGGAGCAGGACAGTACGAGAAAGGAGAAGAAGTAGCCATCACGGCTATCCCGAATGAAGAATGGTATTTTACCGGATGGACAGGCGACACGGAATTTGTTGATAACCCATATTCAACAACGGCAACAGTTACTATGCCGGATAAGAATATTACACTTACCGCCAACTTTGAAAAGGATACCACTCCTCCTGTATATACCCTCACCCTCAACATTGAGCCCAGAGACACCGGCACGGTTGAAGGAGAAGGAGAGTATGAAGAAGGTGAGGAAGCTGCAATAAATGCTACTCCTGAACCGGGCTGGATGTTCGTTAACTGGACAGGCGATACTGAATATATTGACAATCCCGGATCAGCCGCAACACTCGTAACCATGCCGGCTATGGATATTACTCTTACAGCCAATTTTGAGGAAATACCCCCGGGTCATTACACATTGACACTTATGGCTAACCCCGTTGAAGGCGGCACCATCGACGGTGGAGGCGTATACCCCGAAGGCAAAGATGTTACCATAACTGCCACACCTTATTATGACGCAGACTGGAAGTTCGAAAACTGGACAGGTGATATTGACTATGTTGATGATCCCGAATCAGAAACGGCAATTGTTACTATGCCGGATAAAGATATCACACTGACCGCCAACTTCCTGTATATATCAGTGGAAGACATTACGGATATTGAAGTATCCGTATATCCAAACCCTGCACGTGATAAGTTTTACGTCGAATCAAGCGAAATGATCAAACAAATCCGCCTTATAGATATCAACGGACAGGTAGTCAAAAACATTGCCGTGGATGCATTAAGCACCGGTATTAACGTAAACAATTTCAGGGCAGGAGTATACTTTATGCAGATACACACGGGAGAAAGCCTGATAACCAAACGTGTACAGGTTGTCCGATAATAAAACGGGCATAAAACATGGGATCTGAAGAATGCTTTAAAAGACTTTTAGCTTTTATGTTATTCAAACATATTTTTCTTCTACCTGTTGCAAATTATATTGATTGCACTGAAAACAATAAATTAAAAGCAGGACAAAACAGCAGGCAGGTAATTACGTAATTGTTGTAAGGCATGGATTATTAGCCGGAAAAATTCTGCTTTCTTTGGCAAAAATTACTTTAACGCAAAAGTACAAAAAAATCTTTTTCAGACATGATTTGTGACTGTATTTTTCCAGAGAAAAACAGATTTCCTGATAAACCAATCCGATTACTGTTGGATTTTCATGTATTACTTCTTATTACTGAACCATTGATCTGCAACTTGATTTCACTGATTGAAAACTAAAATTTTATTCTAAACAAAATCATTATTTTTGCTAACTTTAAAAAATCAATAAAGTATAAACTACAATTTCTGGATGTAAATCGCAAAAATTTATTAAACATCTTTTTTTATTAACTAATTTTTCACACCTATCATGAACAAACTAACAACAACTATCAGGCATCTTGTTATTTGCAACTTACTTGCAACCCTGATTCTGAGTGTTAACATACAAATTATTGATGGACAAGGGTTTCAGGGCAATACTCAAAACAAAACCGACAATTACCGGGTTAAATTTGGCAAAAGACCACCACTTGATATGACTAACATACCGGAAGATGCATATCATTCCGGCAAAATTCGTATACAATTTGAACGGGATTTTGAAAAAACTTTGGAAAGCATTGATTTTGAAATAGCAGAAAATGGTCATATAATGACGGGTATTTCTGCGCTGGATGCGCTTAACAAAATATATAAAGTAGAGAAATACAAGCCCATGTTGGAGGAATTATATAAAATTTCGGAAGCATCGCTTCAATACAAGGAAAGACATAGAGCCTGGGGATTTCATCTTTGGTATGATCTTATACTAGATAATCAGGCTGATATAGTTGAAGTTTTACAGGCATTTGAAGATCTGGATGAAGTCAGTATTGCCGAGCCTTCTTTTAAAATCAAGCTTATTGAGCCTGTTGAAAGCAGGCCTTTTGATGCTGAAGAAATTACCGATTCAGGTTGGAGTCCCGACGATCCGTTGTATAGTCAGCAATGGCATTACCATAATACTGGTCAAACAATAGGCGGGCAAACGGGCATTCCCGGCTGGGATTGCAATGCAGAGCTGGCATGGGAGATAGAAACAGGAAATTCAGATGTAATTGTTGCAATTATAGATACCGGGATGGAGTTTGATCATGAAGATATAGAAGGCAATATGTGGGAGCATATAGGTCCGCAGGGAACTGCAACTCCGTCGGGCAGTCATGGCACACATTGCGGAGGAACGGTAGCTGCAGTTACAAATAACAATACCGGAGTAGCAGGTTTAGCCGGAGGCAGCGGTTCTGATGATGGTGTCAGGCTAATGACTATACGCGCTTTAGGGGCAGGATCTATGTGCCAGGGAGCAGCGCATATTTATGCCGCCGACAACGGAGCTGCCATAACCTCTAACAGCTGGAGTATGGGAGGCCCTAACATACCCATAAACCCTTCATATGCCGACGGTATTGACTATTTCAAGGAAGAAGGGGGTGGTGACGCATTAGACGGTGGAATAGCAATCTTTGCCGCAGGTAATTATAATTCAAGCGACCCGGTATATCCGGGAGCCTATATAAACACTATGGCGGTTGCCGCCCATGACAATCAAGGAAAAAGATCCGGTTTCTCCAGCTACGGAGAGTGGGTTCATATTATTGCCCCCGGAACAAATGTTTTATCAACCGAATTAAACAATCAATATTCCTGGAAATCAGGCACTTCCATGGCAACTCCTCACGTCTCAGGTGCTGCAGCACTGGTTGTTTCTCATGCTTATGGTTTACTTACAAATGACGAGCTTTGGGAAATATTGGAAAATAGCGCCAATCCGGATATCTATGAAGAAAACCCCGGCTTTGTAGGATTGCTCGGAAGCGGAAGACTGGATGCATATGCAGCCCTCCAATTGCTTGCCGACCCCGATGCTCCTGCACCGGTATCTGATTTTAACGTAATACCTGGTGCTGATGGAGCGCTCT
>PWJZ01000106.1 GCA_003559855.1 Bacteroidales bacterium | reverse complement strand
TCATTGTAACACCAAAATTTGACGAATCTACGGTAAAACTTACCGGAACGTCGGAAAAAGTTTTTAATGTGTCCAGCAATATTTTTGCCGGCATAGCAACACTTCCTCCCTTTTCTGCCATGTCGAGATTGACCCTTGCCGTCATGGTTGTTTCAAGATCAGATGCGGTGACATTCAACTCCTTTTCTTTCAACTCGAACAGAAAATTATCAAGAATTGGTAAAGTGTTGTTGGTGGAAAGAACTCCGCTGATAGCCTGCAGTTGCTTCAGTAATAACGAACTGGAAATAATAAACTTCATACCTTCTTCAATTTTAATTTGATGTACAAAGATAATTTTTTATTAAAAATGATGTTTATTTATATTGTTTTTTTATTAAATTTATTCTTCGGAGGTAAATTATCAGTTTTCCTGTGTGTTGTTTTAATTATAAAATCTGCAGGAATTATTCATCTTCAACGAAAAACGACAAGGGTCGCAAGACTCTGCCAAAGACGTAGTACTGAGCGATTGCCCGCTGACCGTCGTCCAGTTCAATATAGAACCTGTCGGGATCATATACCGGACTTAACTCTCCGGGTTCCAAAAGGCCCGCTTCCCTGTATCGCCTGTAAACCTTAAAATCATAACGGTTATTATCCCGGTCGTCAACAACGATCCTGAAAGCATATTCAGGAAAGATGAAATTTTCGGATTCCTTTAATGTTTCGTTTGTCAACAAGGTTTCATAATACAGATGTTTGAAAGGAGATAAAAACCTGACAACTTTCTTGGTATCAACATTAAGCTTGCCGGGAAACGGCTCTTTATCAATATCTGAAAACAGGAATTCGAAATCTTTGCTTACCTTTAATAAAAATGATTCTCCGGGGTTTTCATTTGTTATTAGCTTCACCTGTTTTATCTCTTCAGGTTCAAGGTCAACTATTGCAGGATCGAACCATTTGTGTTTTCCGGGTTCAAACACTTCAGCTATTCCCCCACTGAATCCCGGGCGATATACGATATAGGGATTTTTACTTTCGGCCATTCGCATGTATGTGCCTTCGGTTTCCGTTGCGTTTTCACCTACAAGGAAAGAATTATATGGCCTTTGAATCTTAAACAATCCGAAAAGGTTGAAAAAATCCAACAGGTATGTTTCTATATATACGTTGATAAGAATTCCGTTTTTTTCAATATTTTCATTGATCTTTTTTTGGCTGGCCACCGGTACCGGCTGATGAACAGCCGAATAACGCAGTATATGGATCAGATTAAGTACTGCAAATTCATTGGCAGGATGATTTTTATTAACCCACCATTGGCCGCTCTTATCTTTTTCCAGTATTATTTTTTCATTTGCCGGCGGAATAATGTCTACTGCCATAACCTCTGCCTCTTTGGGCAGGGCAAAATCACGCTCGCCCGTCTGTAAACTTATTAAACCATATAAGTAGGATGAGATCAGAATTAATACTATAATAATACTAATGATTATATACCGCGTCTTTTTATTCATTTTTTCTTTTTATTGTCGTCCGTAATAAAGCTCAGGGATTGAATAAAAACTGGTTATCAATACAAAGATAAAATTTTTGTTGTACTGTTAGTACTGTTTTTTCCTGGAATACTTCACCGATCTGAAGAATCTTTTAATAAGCCCGAAAATTATCACCAGTGATATGGGCATAATAATGTTAAAGGTTTGCACTGCGAGTCTGTTTTGCCGCATTCTTCTTTCATCGAGCATTCTGAGCCTGATCTCTTTTGCGCGTGCTTCCATGATGCCGGTATCGTCGGCAAGGTAATTAACGGCATTGAGAATAAAATCGCGATTTCCGAATAACATACCGCTGTACCTGTCATATCCAAGCGGTAAGGGTTTTCCCTGTCTGTCAAACTGGTTCCTGATAACGCTGCCGTCTGATACAACGATTTGCGCAGTAGGTTTGCTTGTTTCGCGGAAGGTAAAATCACCGGGCAGTATTACGTCAGGATGCGGGCGGTGTCGGTATATGGATTCGAATTCACCTTCGAGCAGCACGGCTACCGTTTGAGGCCGGTCATTGTAAAGATGTTCGGGCATGGGGTGTTGTAAAATATCAAGGCTTATTCTTACGGGTGTTCCGAGAACCCTGCTGTATGGTGAAGTTTGAAGCAGTTTTGTTTTTTCAACATCCGGTGCACCAACAGTATCAATGGTGCTTACAAACTGTGTACGAACGGCATTTAGGTTTTTTACCACGGGGTGATTACTTGCATATGAAACTATCGGATAGAAGACCCATGGCTCCAGGCTGATCTGCGGGCGGTCTCCGATGTATCCGGTCGTTACCGGTATAGGCGCCGCTTTCAGGTCTTGTATCAGGTCTGTGTTAAGCCTAACACCGTAGCGGAAAAGCATATCATCAATATTGATGTTCAACGGCATGCCGATAGTAACCGGCGCATAATTCAAACTGTCCATGTCGGCAAATACAGGGTCAATGAGCCACAATACCGACCCGCCATGCATGATGAACTGATCGATCAGAAATTTGTCTTCCTCGGTGAAAGGTACCCTTGGATCTGCAACAATAAGTGTTTTTATATCATCAAACGATCCGGGATCATTGTTAATATTTATTCTTTTTACGTTATAAAACCCTGAAAGCTCCCTTGAAATGTCAGACACATATTTTGGTTCAAGCTCGTTCTGCCCCTCAAGGAAAGCGATATTGGTTTTTTCTTCGACAGTAAGCTTACGTATTGCCGAAGCCAGGTTGTATTCGAGAGCCTGAACGGAACTGTTAACTATTTCATGCGATGGCACTCCCATCTGTTCGTGGAGGATATGCAACGGGACCTCTTTTCCCTTATAGCTTACTATGGCTCCGGGGAAAATAATCTGCTGTGAGGAAGCATCATCTCCGCGGATCTGCAGTTGAGTGGGTTCTAAACCTTTTGCCATTAACTCTCTGTAACTTGCTTCCACTTCCTTGCGATCTTTACCTTCCGCAGGATTTATGAAATCATACTGGATATAATCGGAATAGGCGCCAAATTCGTTGAGCATTTCACGGGCCTCATTACGAAGCCGCCTGAAACCGGCAGGGAAATCACCATCAAGGTATACCCTGAAATAGACTATGTCGTCAAGGTTTTGTATCAGTTCTTTGGTTGCCGGTGTTAACGTAAAACGCTTCTCGGAAGTCATGTCGATACGGAAAAAATAAGACGACCCTATGATGTTGATTATCACTATCAGTGCCAACCCGGCCAAAAGCTGGAAAATATTTTTTTTCCGGGTGTCCTTGCGTTGTATGTATTGCTGTTTTTCCATAAAATTTTAAACCAAATAATTCAAGAACAAAAGAAATCTACACCTGAGCCTAACCCAATGTTTGCATAAAAAAACTATTATATAAACTGTTTTTTCAACTTATACTTTTACGGGTTGTTACCCCTCATCCGTTCACCCCGTTAAATAAACTATTTTAAAATTATTGATGTTTTAATCAACATCTAGCTAATGATCTAAACCTGTATAATATATCGCTTTGTTATTTAACGGGGTAAACCCTTTACTCATTATTTTTCACCATTTCCGGCTTTCCAGCACGACTTTCGTAAATAATAAAAACAACACTGTTATGCTCAAAAAATATATCAGATCGCGCGAGTCTATGACCCCGCGGCTCATTGATGTATAGTGTGCGTAAATTCCAAGATTTCTTATAAAAAAATCAAACTGACCGAAAAAATCGAGAGAATATATTAGTTCAAAGCCAATATAGGTGAATGCACAAAAGAAAGTTGCCACTATAAAGGAGACTATCTGGTTTTCAGTAATGGCCGATGCAAAAGTACCTATTGCAACAAATCCTGCTCCCAACAGGAACAAGCCTATATAGGAGCCCCATGTGGCGCCGGCATCTACATTGCCCGGCGGCAAACCGAACTCATAAACGGTAAAAAAATAAACCAATGTAGGAAGCAATGAAAAAAGAACCAGTACCAATCCTGCCAGATATTTTGCCAGGATTATCTGTATATCTGTAAGCGGTTTTGTCAGCAATAGCTCGATGGTGCCGGTGCGTTTCTCATCAGCAAAAAACCGCATCGTTATGGCCGGTATCAAAGACAAAAATACAAACGGGCCCAAAAGAAATAAACCGTCAAGATTGGCATAACCTGATTCGAATAAGTTGTAGTTTATCGGAAAAACAAATAAAAACAAGCTGTTTATGACCAAAAATACCACAATAGCTATGTATCCTATCAGGCTGTTGAAAAAATTATTAAGCTCTCTTTTAAGAAGTATATACATTTCAGGCAACTCCGCGTATTGTTTCAATAATAAAAAAAATCAACACATAAACTCAGTCAAACATCAACACTGTTAAAATCGCAAAAAATAAATTACAAAAACCGGACACACCTCTAAACCTTTTTGTGCCGGGCAACGGGTAAAGACCTAAATCTCAACCTCAAACTCAAAAATTAAAACGGTTTCACCTTTTCATTATTATAGTAATTTTCATAAGTGATTTAAATAATTATTCAAAAAATTCTATTGTAATGGTATCTTCTGTTGTTATTCCCAGCAAACTTGATGCATTACCCTGGTTGACTGCTATTTCCAGGAAGCCTGTAGTTCCGAACAGGGCCAGTTTTTCGCCGGGAAGCACATCGGAATAGGAAGTTGAAATACGGCTTATCCCTTCGTTGTCAGACCTGTACCCGATAAAGAATTTTTTATTTTTTCCCACTTTGCGAAAGGTCTGATGGTCAATATTGGCATATACATTTTCATAGTCATCGATATAAATGACTTTACCGATGATCCTTTTATCATATATAACCGGTTTGAAGGCAAATCTTTGGTTGAGGTTTTTATAGGGGGTGCCGAGTTCTTTCAAAGCAGTGCCTGAAGTGATCATCCTGGCAGCTTTGACAAAAACGTCGCGCGTTGAAAAAGTAAAATAGGAGCTGCTCTGGATTATGTTCAACTCAACAGCGTCTTCAACAGGCTTGTCAAAAAGCAGCGAGAAGATACCGTTGTCGGCACCGATATAATATTGTTTATTTGCACGTGCCACTATATGCGGAGTTTCAATGGAAGCTTCGGTGTTGACCCCTATCAGATGAATTGACTCTTCAGGAAAACCTGCACTGGCATTTTTCAAAATGAAACTGGCTTGCATGATATCAAAGGGATTCACCTCGTGGGAAATATCTACAATATGCGCATCATGGATCTGCGATAAAATTACACCCTTCACGGCTCCGGCATAATGGCTGCGTGTACCCCAGTCACTGGTTAATGTTATTATCGGTCTGTTTTTCAAATTATAAAAATTTAATCATCCGAAATTACATAATTGAATTTTAAATGCCAAATATAATAATAAGTTGCCGGTCGCAGGGAATATGATTGCATACTTTTCACGGCAGTCGAAATATTATGATGCAAAATTATTTTTTTGCAAAGCATAAGCGCAAAATAAAGGAAAATTTATTTATAAAATATTTTTCGGTTATAGATGGGAAAATCTTTAACTTCGCACCCACAAAACAGGTATTGTCAAAATAACATCAATTTTTTCGTTGATGGATCTTTGCTTTGTTAATTGTTCAAAACTTTTTTACTTAAATAAAAAACGATAAAATCTAAACCTTACTGCATGGGAGAAAAAACCATTAATCTTGAACAGATACATCCCATTGATATTTTCGGATTGAAAGAAGAAAAGTTGAATTTACTTCGTAAGGCTTTTCCAAAGCTCAAAATAGTTCTTCGTGGCGACAAGCTTATTTTAGCGGGCAAAGATGACGAAATTAAGTTGTTTGAGCAGAAGATTAACCGGATATTTCAGCATTTTAACTATTATAATAAGATCACCGGGGAAAACATTCTTGAGATTGTGGCAGATGACACGGGCGAGGTATCTCCTGCTGTTGCCGGTGCTGATTCGCCCCATGTGCTGGTTTACGGTCGCGACGGCATGGTCGTCAAAGCCCGTACGCCTAATCAGAAGCGGATGGTTGCCAGCTTTAAGGAGAATGATATGATTTTTGCAATAGGCCCGGCAGGTACGGGCAAAACATATACCGCTGTTGCAATAGCTGTCAGGGCACTAAAAAACAAAGAAGTGAAAAGGATAATACTTACAAGGCCTGCCGTGGAAGCGGGTGAAAACCTGGGGTTTTTGCCCGGCGATCTCAGAGACAAACTCGATCCTTACCTGCAGCCATTATATGATGCACTCAGAGATATGATACCAATGCCCAGGCTGGCATCATACATAGAAGACGGCACCATAGAAATCGCACCGCTCGCATTTATGAGAGGACGTACACTCGACAATGCCTTCGCTATACTCGACGAAGCCCAGAACGCAACCGAAAACCAGATGAAAATGTTCGTCACCAGAATGGGTAAGTCCGCAAAATTTATTATTACCGGAGATATTACTCAAATAGACCTGCCGAAAAATCAAAATTCGGGATTGATAACATCAGTTAAAATATTGAAAAATATTAAAGGTATTGACTTTATTTTCCTCGGCGAAAAAGACATTATAAGACATCCGCTGGTCAACAAAATTATCGGTGCTTATGAAGTTTCGGACAAAAAAAATCTTTCCCGATAAGATATATCATAAGCCTTTTCATCCGTATAATCTTTGCATGAAAGAACATTGAAATATAAGAAGTAATGAAACTCTGATAATATGTTTGAACTTTTTTTGACCCGGAAATGTTTATGATCAAAACCCCTTTTAAACAATAAACATATGCAGACATTGATAAAGACCGATTTCCGGTTTCCAAACCAGAAAAGCTTTTATAAAGGCAAGGTACGTGATATATACAACATAGATGATAAGCTGATGTTGATGATAGTTACCGACAGGATTTCCGCTTTCGATGTTGTTCTTCCCAGGGGTATTCCTTACAAAGGGCAGGTTTTAAACCAAATTGCTGCAAGGTCTCTTGATGCCACTGCCGATATTGTGCCTAACTGGAAAATCGATACTCCCGATCCCATGGTTACGGCGGGCATCATTTGCCGGCCTTTTATGGTGGAAATGGTCATCAGGGGGTACCTTGCCGGACACGCCTGGCGCGAATATAAAAAAGGAAGCCGGAAATTGTGCGGCAAAACAATGCCGGAAGGAATGAAAGAAAATGAAAAGTTTCCCGAACCGCTTATAACTCCCACTACAAAAGCCGTAACCGGTCATGACGAAGATATTGAAAAGGAAGAAATAATAAAAAGGGGCATGGTTAGCGAAAAAGATTACCTGAAGCTGGAAGAATTTACAAAAAAGCTTTTTGAAAGAGGGCATAAACTGGCGCAGGAAAGAGGCCTGATACTCGTGGATACCAAGTACGAATTTGGTAAAGCTGATGATAAAATATACCTGATCGACGAAATACACACTCCCGACTCTTCAAGATATTTCTATGCCGATGGTTATGAATACCGCCTGCAAAACAATCAGCCGCAGAAACAACTTTCAAAGGAATTTGTAAGAGAATGGTTGACAGATAAAGGATTTAAAGGCCACGAGGGGCAAAAAATACCTGAAATGAACGACAATTTTGTCACACAAGCCTCCGAACGCTATATCGAACTCTATGAAAATATCACAGGCGAAAAATTCAAAAAAACCAACACTGAAAATATCGAAAAACGTATCGAAGAAAATTGTATGTCATTTTTGAGACTACTCTAAAAAATGTTTTCCCGCAGATGTCGCAGATTTTCGCTGATAAATTTAATTGATTATCAGGAATTTATAATCTGCGCATATCAGCGAAATCTGCGGGAAATAATATTTT
>PWJZ01000080.1 GCA_003559855.1 Bacteroidales bacterium | reverse complement strand
CAAAGTCGTTTCTATAGATTTCTTTGTATAATGCCCCGGTATTGTTGGCAAGGATCCCAAAGCGGCTCCTGGTTATATGTTCATCGCTATAGAAATTATTATTTTCAATCTGAAAATTATAGGCGTGATCAATATACACACCATAAGAACCACACGGTTTATCGTGCAAATCAAAAACATTATCCATGATACGAACATTATCCATACCATTGAAATAAATACCCCTGTGGGAAGAAAATTCGGAGTCAGCTACCCTGAAGGTGTTGTCCGCTTGGGGTGTTGTAGCGTAAATACCATAACTAAGATTTTCGAAATTGCATTCGGATACCTCAAAAGATGATAACAATGAGTATATGCCTTTCCGCATTTCAGGATATGAAATATTTTCACGGTTATCTGCAATGGTGCAATTGGTAAAATCTATCCCTTTAACGTCTGTTAATTCCACATGATTAATGTAATCACCAATAATGTTGTCGTCTGTTTCAAAAGTGCATTCAGCAAAAAAGGAGATATTATCATCACCGTAAATGCTCTGGTATGAATAAAAAATCACATCTTGCCAGTTGTTGCGCAAAGCAGTATTTTCAGCCTCAATAATGCCACCGTTTATGGGCTCTCCTTCGCTATCACCGCCAAGTTTTACGGCTAAATCTGCGTTTTCTATTGAAGAATTGTTTTGAAGTATAACAGCTCCCTGGTTTTCAAAGGTTTGTGGCAGCCCGGGATTGCCTTCTACATGGATGCCTTTCCAGATAATATCGGGTATACATGGAAAAACTTCGCTTGTTAACTCACTACCGTTCACATTAAGAAGTGCGCCAGGGCGAATTCTTACTCCCCTGTCATTGTAAATAAATTTTAGAGTAGTATTTTCTAAATTCAGGCTTGCTTCCGGTTTTATTTCAAGCTCCCGTACCATCCGGTACTCCTCACCTATCCATTCTGTTTCGCTTTCGGTAATAATATAGGTTGGCGGCACTATGTCATGAGGGTGAACACAATCTATTATTGCATTGGGTGAAAAGTCAAAAGCACAATGTCCTGCCACATCTAAGATAGCGTCAGGTTGAACACAAAGTTTGCCGTAATCTTCAACAGCAATAACCGCATCTTCAATTTGTTTTAGTACTGCACAGTTATTGATCACAAGCTCGCCGCCCTGTTTAACAACCACACCGGCTTCAGTAGCCAATTGACCGTTATTATTTATCGTCAGGTCGCCTCCGTCATTAATAACAAATTCAACCTCGGAAGTACAATAGCCGTTTATGCTCACTTCCCCTGCGACGGTTATGTTGTTCGTTTCTTTTTGACGGGTCAGTGATACGTTATCTCCAATAACCAGGCTGGCACCATCGTCAACAATAAATTTTCCCATTCCCTCGAAATGTACTGAGCAATCATCGCGGACAGTCACGGTAGCACCTTCGGTGATTGTGATCTCCGAGCTGATGGTTGCATTGCAAAGAATAATATCTTTGGTTATTTCAGAGCCATGTGCATTAATATTCAAAGCAGGATCGCCAAAGTAGTTAAATAAGAATCTAAAATCTGGAGTATTTAATAATTTTGATTGTAGAATAAATTCACCTGTTATAAATGAAAGCGAATAAAAAATTGAATACGGAAATGTTGCTGATATATGATTCGGAATTTTAGGTGGCGCCGGTATTGGTCCCCATGTTGATGGAGCAATGAACCATTTGCGTGAAGCACCCAAGAAACCAACAAAACCCTTATTTTCTGAATATGTTGTTAATTCTTCAGCCATACACTTCGTAAATGGATGGTCGAACTCTCCTGTACTACATGCTATGCTCAATGCAACAGGACCTTTTCCTGCATTATCCAAATTCTCTTTAATAAAAGTATTGTCTATATTTCCCTTTGTCCAACCATTAGTGAGACCACAACCATTGAAATTAAACAATTTACTGCCATTATTTAACGTATCAATAAAAGCATTACGGTATTCTATTTCACATCCATAATCAAACCAATTTACTGTGCTAAGAGTTTCTTTATGAATCAAATTTTCAACATAAGGATAGTAATACACTGGCGGCCAATCAAGCCATCTATTACAATTCATAGCATGTACATTATACTTTCTTTCCGGCACATACTCTGTTTCGTAATGAATGGTTTTTTCTACTATATTGTAAAGTTGGGTTGCTCCGTTTTCTATGTTATTTTCAACTCCAAATCTTCCAATAAAAAGGTCGCCAATATCATCAAATACACCATTTTCATCTGTAACACATGAAAAATAATAATCTGATGGACGATTTGCATGATCATATGACGAAGGCATACCCGTATTTTCTTCGTCAACAGTACCCACAAGCAATACATAGCCCAGCTTGCCATCCAATGTGTTCCCGGCATTTTCGCCTTCGTAAACTGCTTTAATGAAACGCCGAATTGCTCTTTCATTTTTATAATCACCGTCACCGGGATCAATAAAAATATCCAGAACATTTTCAACGTTAACAATCGCTACGTCAAAACCGTTATAATCCGCGCGGTGCTGTGCAATTCTTAGCACCTGCGAGTCGGGATCATCAGGTGTATAAAAAGGCTCGGAAGTGATTATAAGGTAATCTCCCGCGATTTCCGAAGCTTGTCCCTGATTCTCCAGGATAATCCACTGCACTTCACCTGTATTCTCCGAACGATCGTTGATTGCAGCGGTAACTCCGCTCGAGATGTAATTGACAAAGGTGTTTGCCGCCACATTGTTAAATATGCCGGTATTGACATTTACATCGGATACAGGGTCGGTAAAGCTGATGGTTATCTCTATCTTTTCTATAACATTAATTTTTTCTTCAACAGGATTGAACAAAATCGGGCTGAAAAATACCTTGGCAGCCTTCTGGTCGCGCATATAACCGGTTTGACCAATATGTACGGGAACGGAAGGCTTGTACTCATCCACGCTGTATGCACTGGTGTCTTTAACAAAAACCTCTTTGAAGTAATATGTGCCGTCGGGATTTGTTACTTTCTCGTAATCGGGTACCGGGTAAATGTAATAGTCATCAAGACTGCTTTGCGAAGTGATGGTGTATGATAACTCAACATTATCACATTCGGGTATTGCAACCATATACTGTAAGGTTGGCAATTCCGGTGTACCGGTGCTGTCAAGTGAATGTGCGCCGGGTATGCTTATGCGGTTGTACTCGGTATCCCCCTCAATAATGGTTTCATCATACATACCGCAAACTTCAACGCTAAAGCTAACTTCATTGTTATTTGATGTGTTTAGCGTAAAGATTGGTGAGGTAGGCTCTTCTTTTGTAAAGCTTACCCATTGTGGCTGCGCCAATATTGTTATGCCAAAGAACGCAAAAAATGCCATTAAAAATAAAGGTTTACTGTTCATTTTGATTATTTTTGGTTAATAAAAAACGGTTTTAATTTTTAATCAAATACCCCCTATGTGTATCATGTCCGGTTGATTTGACCGAATAAATGTAAACGCCGGGCTGCAGGTGTGAAAGATCAAAAGCGGTGAAATTGCCGCTTATTTTGCTTTTGAAAATCTTGCTGCCTTTTACCGTATAAATGGTAAATACGGCTTCGCCGCTAAGCCGGCTGTGCCTAACAGTTACAACGCCGGTGAACGGGTTCGGGAAAAGCGATATGTCGTAAAAAGGCTTTTCCGGCGTAATTATGTTCGCTATGTCGAAGTTTGCCGTCAGCTCTCTGTCACTTTCAACAACAAAGCTGTATACCGGTTCGGTCGTAAGCACGTTTTCTTCTTCATCCGTCCAGTTTTTAAACTTCCATCCTACATTGGCTGTGGCTGTGATAGTGGCTTCTTCGCCATAAAAGTATTCGCCTTCGCCGTCAACAGTGCCGGCTTCTCCGGGAATTGCAATGAGCGTGACGGTGAATGTTTCAAGTTCCATCGTAATACTAACGTTAGTGTCTTCTTCCACTTCAACCTCGCCTTCAACGGTGATATAGCCCTCTTTTTCCACCGTGTAATCATAAGCGGAGGGATAAACATTTTCTATCACTGCTATTCCGTCATTGTCTGTTATGTATTCTTCGCCATCGAATGTAACAATGGCATTGACGATTGGCTCTTCGGTTTCCGAATCCTCAACCATGAAGGTAACGGTATAGACTTCGGGCTCCATCTCCACCTCAACGGTAATATCCTCATCTATCACTTCAACTTCACCTTCCTCGGTAATATAACCTTCCGCTTCCACTATATAATCATAAGTTCCGGGTTTTATACCATCAAATATATAATCGCCGGGTTCGTTTGTTTTGTCATCCAGACTAACAACAGCATCATCAATGTTTTCACCTGTTTTTGCGTCTGTTATATCAAATTTAACGGTGTAGGTTTCTATAGGTTCAGGTTCAACGTATATGGCTTTATTCCAGTCGCCGTAAATACCAAACATATGAAGATATTCCCAAGTACCGGGATACGTACCTGTCATCACCAAATCACCCTTTCCGGGATAATCGGATTCATCATCTATGCCAGGAGCGAAATTCTCACCACCTATCTCATCCCATTCAACACCAAACACAAGTTCCTGGCTGGCATCAATAACATAAGGCTCATATAAATCAATTTCAATCCATGAGTTTGGTTGCTGTATAAATGATTGGCTGACATGCTCCGTCAAGTTTTGTATATCAGGTCCCTGCCAGATCTTAAAAACGACATCATTAGCAGGGTCTTGTTGATACACAAGGACTTTGGTAACTGCCCAGCCGTCATAGGGAGCAAGGTCGTCGGTATCAAAAAGGATAGCGGATGTCCACCAACCAGGAGAACTTCCTACAGCATTCGCATTAACTCCATCATCCCACCTCAGCCATTCGCCATTGTTTTCACCGGTTAAAATAGCAGGACTGCCGGATGTGGCGGTCTTTTGCAGTCGTAGCTGCGCCAAGCCATGGGTTGATAACAGGAAGAGCAAAAGTAGGACGCAGGTGGCTAATTTTGAAAAATTGTATTTCTTCATAATGTATAAAATTTTATATTAAAAAAATATGCACATCAATAATAATTATAAATAATATTGTATCAGAATACACCTGAATTTAAGGTGTAAGGAGTAGTTTCAGCATTTCCCGCAAAGGTTTATGTGCAACCTGGCGGGGGTTGTTTTTGGATTATTTTTTACGTTTTATGTTTCATAGGCATTTTTTTTGTTAATAAAATATGTGTAAGGGTGGGTTTTTAGAATTTATTTTTTAGCTCTGTTAAATATGCTAAGCATTTGAAAGAATAAGTTTTATTAAACAAAAATCGTATATATATAACCTGCCTATCTTAATACGAAGTTAAAAACATTATTTTAATTTACAAACAAAAATTGATTATTTTTATATAATTTTTTATCTTATTATGTTTGTTTTCACCACTTTATAATCACTCATATTTTAACCGGCAGCGGTTTTGAATTTACCAATGCGCTTATTGGTTGCTGATTCAGGTATTTCAACAGGATGTTCATGTGCATCTTCATCTTTAGCAAGAAATTTTGTAAAAATTTTGCTGTTCGAAAGGATTTTCACATACTTTTTCATGTTTATACAAAGACAAGACATCAAATGCATATTCCGGTGAAACTGTACACCCCAATCCTGTTAAATTAAACAATCAAGAAAGGTTTTTTATGACTTTCCGGTTACATTCATTATATGTGCATATTTTTTTGTAAATTTTATTGAAGATTTTATCTTTTTACATTATGTTTGTTTTGAAATTTTTAAAAAACGCCGTATAACAAAATATAGCTAAATCTACTATATAGTCGTTAAATCAGCGAGTTATAAGTGAAAAATGAGTTGTATTTATAGATAAACGCAATATGGTTATGCGGACGTCGGTGACCAGCTAAAAATAAGATATTCCCAAATAAAAACTATAATATAATAATTTAAAAAAATATTTGTATTTTTGTGTAAAACGTTATTATGGAACCTACAAAACTACATACAAAAATTAGCACCTTACCACTTGATCTAAAATCGGAAGTAAATGATTTTGTTGATTTTCTATTGAACAAACGTAGAAAAGAAATAAAGAAAAAGAAACCAAAATTTGGTTGTGCACAGGACAAAATATATATATCGCCGGATTTTGATGAACCACTTGACGATTTCAAAGATTATATGTAATGGATTTACTGCTCGATACGCATACACTAATTTGGTTTTTAAAAGGTGACAAAAAATTGTCAGAAAAAGCAAAAACAACCATTGAAAACCTTGATAATATAAAATTAGTCAGCATTGCTTCGATTTGGGAAATTGCAATAAAAATCAGTCTTAACAAAGTAAGATTTTCCAAAGGATTTAAACACCTTATAGAATTGATTGAAGAAAATGGCTTTGAAACACTCCCAATATCAGCGGAACATACAATTATTGTATCTACATTGGAATTTATACACCGGGATCCTTTTGACAGATTGTTGGTTGCACAAAGCATGAATAATGGTCTGACGATTATAACGAGAGACGACAATATAAAAAAATATAATGTTCCGACAATTTGGTAAAACCCCTGAAAAACAGGCGGGCCACCAACACATAGAGTGATAGCCAAAAAGCCATAAAAAGAGCTATTTTAATACAAAAACTGACTGACGATTGCAGCATAAATCGTACAGATAAGCAAAAATGTTTGATTTTATAAGATCAAATATTATATAAAAGATATAGCGGTTTCTAATAAATTTCAGAGATAACCGCAGCCACAGAGAGATATCTTATGTTTTTGAGGCAAATGTCATGTTTTTGAAAAGTAAATTTACGTATGTTAACGTCTAAAAGCTATTTTTCTTCAATTTTTCTTAAAATTTCAGGCAAAATTGTTTTTAAATCAGCATTGTCGGGAGCTGATTCAGGTATTTCAACAGGATGTTCATGTGCATCTTCATCTTTAGCAAGAAATTTTATAAAAATTTTGCTGTTTGAAAGGATTTTATGTACTGTTTTCAGGGTTATATTAAGATAATTCATCAGGCATTCATCAAAAAGCTTATTATCAAACTAAAAATACCGCCACCCTTTTCAGGTTGACGGTATTGAGCATTGTCATCACTTTGATAAATTACAGCTCCGGAAGTTTTTTATCTCAAAACGATAAACGGCAGTGTTTTCCTGTAGTTTGCCCATCGGATGGTAGCTGTGTAGCTGCCGCTTTTCCAGTCGTACAGAGAAATTATCTGCTGGTCGCAGTATCCGGTTACTTTCATCGTATGCATAAGCACACCTTGCGAATTTCGTATTTCGATAATTCCCTGCCCTCTCATTTCCTTATCCGAGCACCAGCTAAGTGTTATATAGTTTTTGCACGGGTTCGGGAAGAGGGTAAAATGAAATTCCGCATCTTTATCCGTCACAAAGTCAGACGGCGGAGATGTATGGGGCTCCTCTGTTTTTGGCCCGGTTTGTTTGGCAGGATAGATAATCGGCTCTTCGTATTCAATGGCATCGTTAATCATCAGAAGCGACAAGGCTTTTCCTGCAATGCGATTGCCCGAACCAATGAAGGTTTCAAGCTCAATTAGCGCTTCCTCCGGGAGATTTGTAAATGCAGGGTGTTTCTCATTATCCCACTTTTTCTGGAAAGCGTAAAATGAGAGGTAGTCATTATGAACAGCCAAAGCCTCCTCATCAAGCTCATAATTTTTTTCTATTGAGCTTAGTACTTCGAAGCCCTGCGTGTAATCACCCTCTGAAAATAAAAACTCTGCAAGCAGGTAGCGGTAATTCATATCATCAACATCTGAAAGTATTGTTGTAATACCGGGAGCATTTTCCCAGCCCTTGTCTTCGTGGACAATGCTGCTGATAATCCGGTTCAGAGCCTTGTCGTGCT
>PWJZ01000067.1 GCA_003559855.1 Bacteroidales bacterium | reverse complement strand
TTTCCCGCAGATATCGCAGATTTTCGCTGATAAATATAATTGATTATCAGGAATTTATAATCTGCGTATATCAGCGAAATCTGCGGGAAATAATATTTTTGTACTTTTTAGAGTGGACTCAATAATGAATCTGCGGGAAAAAATAAATTTTTATAGTGGGGCCCGATAATCGGGTTTTGGATTTTTTTTGTTCACATAAAAATATTTTTATTGGTATTCAGGAGCTCACAATGTTACTCCCTTCAGTCGTTATCTCCCTTTGGCCGATAGGTTCGGTTGAGATTTGTAATTGAAGGGCGGTTATTTGTTATTAATATTCCAATAGGATGTGGCGTAATATTTTCTTGACAGATCAGGGGTTTCGAAAACATTCAAATATGTAAAGGTTCAGCCACATAATACCTTGCCGGTAATAATGTGGCTGAAACCTGTTTGAAGCAATGATATTTGATCAAAATCAACGTATTATCTGCACTTGTTCTGTAATAACTCTGTCGGCAGCGTGTATCTGTATAAAGTATATTCCTGTGTGCAGACTTTGCACTTCAATATTGATTCTTGTTGTATTCGCTTTTATATCTTTGATCACCTGCCCTTTGGTGTCGATCAATCTGATCTGTTTGATCATTTCGCTTGATTCGACAGTAAGTTTATCGCGTGCAGGGTTGGGGAATACAGAGATTTCAATGGTTTGTATGCCTTCGACTATATTGGTCAACTCAAAGTTGGCGGTAAGGGTAATATCTTCAGCGGGCATAATAACTGTTGCTGTTGCTTGCCCGGGGTCATCAACATGTTCCGTATCACCGATCCATCCGATGAATTCCCAGCCTTCATTTGCTTCGGCAGAGATTTCAACTTCTTCACCTTCCGGGTATTCACCTTCACCGTCAACAATACCGCCTTCCTCTGGGTTTGCATCAAGGGTGAGAGTGTAAGTGGGTGTTTCATCAATCAGTATATCATCCAAAAATATGCCACCCCAGGTTCCTATGGTCTCGGAACCATACCTGAAAGCAATATGACCTTCCTCTCCTTCAAATTCAGAAAAATCTACAACATAATCATAGTATTGATTTTCGTGGGGCAAGTCTATGGACTGAATAAGCTCAAAGGAATTAATATCGTTAATATCAGTAATAACGCCTGCTTCTAAAACATCATTACCTCCATGCCAATAGGCTTTAAAACTCATTACCAAACCGGAAATTTCTATGACAAATTCCGGTAAAGCCAATAAGGCTAAGGATTCTTCATCGTGATACATGTTAAGACTGTTAGGTGGGGAGAAATAATTCCAGTCCTCAGTGGTTATATTATAATTTCCCTCACCCAATCCGGTCCAGCAAAAAGGCAGTAGTGGAGGAGTGACATCATCAAAATTTTCGAAGTGTGGAACATCAAACGGCTCACATTTTATGGTTTTGGCATAGTAAATATTGTAATGACCTTCCCTGTCATCTGCCCAAACGGCATGAGCAGAACCGTCACCGGTTAAGAATAAACTTGGCGTACGCCAGTAGGCATGAGCATCATTGATTACAATGGGCATGACATCGGGCTGGACAAACCAAAGATTATTCCCCACACCATGTAAATCGGTAACCATCAATGCACCTATTGTACCATCAGGCAATGCCATTGCATCGTAATAATAACAGTGATTGTCATTTTCAGCCAATAATATTTCCGTGCCAAAACTGTTGCCTCCATCACCCGATAGTGCAATATAAACCCTTGCACCGTCTTCGACTTCACTCTCAACCAAAAATACAACATAAACCATATTCTCCTCGCCAACGGAAACAACAGGTCTAAGTTTTTCTTCATTTGCCCATATTGTTCCAATATCATTAACCATAACGTTATCACTAACGCTAACACCGTTGTCGGTTGATTTGGCAAAGTAGATATCACCGTTGCTGTCTTCACGCCTTCCGTCTACCCAGGCAAGATAAACATGTCCGGTTAAAGGATCAATATCAAGAGAAGTAAAGTGATCAAAACCCACCTCTTCAACACAATCAGCATCATTGACCTGTATAGGGTCCTGAAAGCTATCACCGCCATCCGTTGAACGTACAAGGTAATAATCAGCGTAAGGTAAGTTTGTAGCATCACCATAAAAAATGTAAACATAATTTTCATAAACACCTATACTTGGAAATATAGACAGATCGTTTTCCGTGATCTGAATCGGGGTGTCGAATGAATTACCTTCATCGGCAGATCTGGTAAACCATACATTTGCACCTGAGCCTGGCCCCATATATGGTTCGGTAAAGCCGGTCCATGCAACATATATCCCTCCGGAAGCATCGGCAACAATTGCCGGCCAAATATTAAGATTTTCATCATTTGGTGCGGACAACATGATATCTTCCGAAAAAGTCTCACCGCCGTCTTCCGACTTTGAAAAATAAATATTACCAAAACCTGTCCTGTCATCAGCCCATATTACATATACATTATCATCAATTACTGCCAAACCCCTGAAGCCTGCAAAAGTATATTCGGCATCTTCATCATTTACACGTACATTGGGCGTAACCATCTGAGAAAAAACATCAGTAGCGGCAAATAAAACAAGCATCGTTATCATAATTATAAAAGATGCTTTACCCTTAAAAAATTCTGTTTTTTTTATCATGACTTATTTATTTAGTTAGAAATTATTGATATAAATTAAAGGATTATAAAGACAATATTGTTGAACGGCGTAAAAATAAAAACAATAATAAATTTACAAAACAGATAAAAACGTATTTATAAAATTATTTTGCTTTGCTATGCTAATGGGTAGATAGTACCTAAAATTCTAAAATGAATTATAAAAAATCACTGCAGAGCGGAGCGGGACAACGAACACAATATAATTAAACACTCTGTGAGTAAATTCCAAAACACAAATGGCAGCTAAATTCGAAGTTTTGAAATATATTAGCTGAAGCCCGGTTAATAAGTTCCGCTCCGCCTTCTCACAAACCATTCAATAGTGACCAGCAAAAGTATTAAAAAGAATATTCCACTCAAACTGATTGCATCTACAAATTGTTTTTGAGAGTACAGGACAGGTTTAATGTCTTCTCTTTGTTTCAGCTCATCAAGCAGTTCGCTCCACTGCCCGGGGTAAAAGAGCTTACCGTCATTTTCGGCGGCAAGGCTGTGCATTATTTGATGGTTGGCAATGGTTTGCAGTTTTTCAATATTAAGCGGAGCAACACTTAATTCGCCGTGGTGTTTGAATCTGTCATCTCCGACAGTAACGACGGCTTCATAAGAATAATCTCCCGGGGGGAAAGTTCCGGCATCAAGTATATATGCGTTTGACGTACGGCTGAAAACAAACGGGTAATCCACGCCTTCCTCGTTGTAGATCGTTAAATGAAGCTCCGGATCGTTGATAAGTTCAAAACTGTGGTTATAAACCTCTGCCGAAAACTTAACAGGTTCGTTTTCATAAAAAATGTTTTCGGAAAATATTCTGAGTTGACTTTTATCTTCAAGAATTGACAGGTATTGCACTTTTTTGGAAATCATCCCGTCAAAAGCATTATGGTTTTGCTTGTGCAGATAATTGTGCAGGCGCCACCTCCAAATGCCCTCCCCCGTTATAACACCTGTTTTGGTGTTTCCATGATCTGTAAATACCACCAACGGGTCGTCCGTAACAACATTGCCTATTTTTTGATTGAGAAAAATACGCGCCGCACCGCCGGTTTCATAACTCGCAAAATAAGGATGCAATGGAGGCAATAAACTTAATAGTTCTTTTAAATCCCGGCTAATGCTGAAAAGGGCAAAATTGTGATTAAAATGTGGCAATGCTTCATTGAACTGCCCCGAACGCGGTTCAATGGTAATGCCGGAAACCGTATTGTTAAATGCGGAAATATTTGTCTGCGTGCCAATGATGAAAAGACGTGGAATATTATTATCATCAAGCTTTTTTAATACCGCAGATATGGGATATTCAAATGATGGCAATTGATGCAAAATTACAAGGTTAAACTGTTCGACATTAGCATCAAATTCATCTATTACGTATGATTTTACTTCGTAATTTTCGTTGTCTTCAAGGCTTTGTTTTATTGCACCCACATCAGGATGAGGTGAATTTGACAAAAGCAAAATTTTCTGCCTGCTATCGAGAACTTCGATAAAAATATCCTTGTAGTTGTTGGCAAGATTTATTTCGCCTTCTACAGGCGACAGACTTACATGATATCTCTGCATGCCTGTTTCATCAGCTTCAAGAGTCAGATCAACCGTTTGAAAATGATGATCGCTTGTAAAACTGACATCTTTTGAAAAAAGTATTTCTTCATCTCTGGCAACTGTAAGGGTGCTGCTTTCACCTGAACACTCACGAGCTTCAATATGCACCCTGAGCGGAAACTTGTTGCCAAGATATGTTATCCTGTTATGAAGCACATCGGCAAGAATAACGTCTTTGTGTGGCGTGGTATCGCCAAGTGCTATAGTATATACGGGAAATTTGTTCTTTGCCGAGGCATAAACCGGATTGATGCCGCGATTGTAAATGCCGTCGGAAGCTATGATAACAGCTCCCACATTCCTGTTGCTGTATAATGTCTGAAGACCGTCAAAAATGGCAGACATGTCGGTAAACTTCTCGTCAAAGGAAAATGTGTCATCCCTTGAAAAAGATTCTCCAAAAGTATAAGTCCTGATATCATAATCCCTCCCAAGCTCTTCCCTGAATGTCCCGACCTCTGCCGGATAGTCATTGACGTAATATGTGGAATCGGGAATAAAAGCCAATGAGCCTGTATTGTCCTGGACAAATAATATCATAGGATCTTCTTTTATGTTGACCAAGCGTTCAATCATTGGCGCAAGCAATAAAACAGCCAGGAAAAAAACAACCAAAAATCGCAAAATACCGAGAGCAAGTGAGGTCATTTTGCCGAAACCCGCCCTGTCTTTATAATAAAGTATAGCAGTATAGCCGCCGCCTAACAACAAACATATTATTATCAGCCATACAGGATAACCGAAGGTTATATCAAAATTCATAATCAATATTATTACTGCTTTTGTAAATGTTCAATAAATAATTGACAGATACCTCTGTTTTTTATACGACTTCTTAGCTTCATACCAATCCCTCTTCAAATAAAACAAAGATAAAGCTAATTAAAAATATCCGCCTTCCTGTTGTCGGACTCATTACCAATAACGATTCAATGTGTAAATTGTTACCGATGCTGTTTGAAAATAATTGATTCTTTTATAAACCTGAACAACTGAAATGACAAAATAAAAAAGTCTTATCGTTTTTCATAATATTAAAGCTAACTTTTTATAAATTTGAGAATTTTAGGAAATATATTATGTAATTTTTAATAATTAAAAACGTTTTTATTTACATTATATTGAAGTTTAGGGTGTTTATGCAAATTAACAGGTATATTCTGCTGATCGGCTTAATTTTTTCAATCACTATTCTGACGTACAGCATTGAAGGTCTTCACGACAGGTCTTTCGATAATATTGCTGCTGAAACACCCGATATTTACATAAATGAAGTCATGGCTTCGAATGCTGCTATCATTGCTGATGAGGACGGGGATTACGAAGACTGGATTGAATTGTATAATGGTGGTGAGGAGCCTGTTGATCTTACAGGGTTTGGCTTGTCAGATGATTACGACAATCCGTTCAGATGGGTATTTCCTGTGGTAACCATAGAGCCCGGTGAGTTTTTATTGATCTGGGCATCGGGAAAAGACCGCAATTGTCCTGAAGCACCGTTACATACAAATTTCAGGATCAATTACCAGGGTGAGGAGGTGCTTATAACACTTCCTGACAGCACCAGAATTGATGAACTGGCACCAACAAAGATACCTACCGACATTTCATATGGCCGAAAACCCGACGGCACCGGCGAATGGTATTTTTTTACCGAGCCGACACCGGGGCAGGCAAATTATACCGAAGGCTATTCGAAAATTTTAGAACCGCCTGCCTTTTCAAAAAAAGGCGGGTTTTATGCCAATGAGCTCGAACTGGAAATATCCCATCCCAGCCCCGAAGCAACAATCGTTTATACCCTCGATGGCTCCGAGCCCTGTATTGATAACCCGGAAGGTAAAACTTATTACTACAAAAACAAATATCCCGAAAACCCCGGCGATCCTTTCGGGGATTTTATTACAGGCCTATATATATCACATGTATATACCGAACCTATTACAATTACCGATAGGTCAAATATGACTGACAGCATTACGCATATTTCCACAACATGGAATTCAGAACCTTATTATTTTCCCGGCGAACCTGTTAATAAAGCCACTATAGTCAGAGCCAGGGCTTTTGAGAACGGCAAAATACCCAGTGAAATCAGAACACAGCCATATCTTGTCAATAGTTACAGAAGCCCTGAATATAGTTTGCCGGTAGTTTTTATCAGCCTAAATGAAGATTATCTTTTCGACTATTATGACGGAATATATGTAGCGGGCGAAGACTTTGATAACTGGCGCAATGATAATGAAGAGGAAACCGTCGACGGCAGCACTCCTGCAAATTACAGACGACGCGGAATCGAATTTGAATATCCCGCCAATCTTCAGCTTTTTGAACCAACCCATGTGAAGGCAAGCTTGGATCAAAATATCGGTTTAAGAATACATGGCGGATGGAGCAGGTCTTACCCGCTGAAATCCCTGCGATTGTACGCAAGGAACATATACAGCGATTCTGAATTCAATTACCGTTTTTTCAAAGACCTGCCTTATGACAGTTTTAAAAGACTTATTTTCAGAAATTCCGGAAACGATTATTACCATACATTTTTCCGTGATGCTTTTATTCAAAGTATGGTTGGCCATATGAATTTTGACACTCAAGCGTATCAGCCTGTAATTGTTTTCATCAATGGTGAATATTGGGGTATTCACAACATCAGGGAACGTTATGACAAACATTATTTGAATCGGGTTTACGGGGTTGATCCTGACAACATAGACCTGCTGACCAGCATATATATCGCCAAAGAAGGAGATAATAAGCACTACCGGGCTACCTTAAACTATATTGAAGAGTTTGGATTAAAGGATGATAAACATTACCAATATGTTTTAACCCGTATTGATGAAGAAAACTTTATGGACTACCAGATAGCGAACATATTTGCCGCCAACAGGGATTGGCCGGGCAACAATATTGATTACTGGCGGTTACGAACAAATGAATATACACCTGAGAGCGATTACGGTCATGATGGCCGCTGGCGGTGGCTTATATTTGATACAGATTTTGGCTTCGGACTGGTAGGAGGTGATAATGCATATGAACACAACACTTTATCTTTTGCCACTAAAGAAGGAGGTACCGAATGGCCAAACCCCGACTGGTCAACATTTTTGTTGAGAAGTTTCCTTGAAAACGAACACTTCAGAACAAAATTTATTAACAGATATGCAGACCAATTGAATACAGGATTTTTGCCCGAAAGAAGTCTTTACCTCATAAATAAATTAAAACAACAAATTACCCCTGAGATCGAAGAACATATATCACGCTGGAGTCAACCGGCAAATATAAATGCATGGCAAAAAGAAATTGACGTAATGAGAGATTTTGCCAAAAAGCGTCCTTATTATCAGAGAAAACATATAAAGGATCATTTCGACCTTGAGGGGGTAATATACGTAAATCTCGATGTATCAAATCAGTTAAAAGGTCATATCAGGATCAACAGTATTGAAATAGAACCAAACACACCGGGAGTCGAAAAGTTACCTTATCCATGGCAGGGAATATATTTTAAGAACATCCCCGTTGAAATTGAAGCCATTGCCGCACCGGGCTACAGGTTTACCCACTGGGAAGGCACCGTAAACTCAACTTCAAAGGTTGTTACGCTCGACAAAAACGAAGACATTTATCTTACCGCCCATTTTGAAAAAAATAATAAGCCGGTATTAATACATTACTGGTTATTTGATACACAAATACCAAACGATACACCACTTGAATACCTTGATGCATTTTACAGTGTTGTTAATGGAGCAACCATAGAATATGAAAGCTGCCTTGAAGGATACCCGTTTTACGAAAACCATCCGAAATGGCGAAAAGCTTCCATGGAACGAAGGAACAAACCAACTCCGATCAATTACCGGCCTGAAGGAAACAACAATATAGAATATAATGATGTTGACATGCGTGCATTGCAGGTAAGGCAACCCTTCACTGACAATAACAGGGAAAATACAATGATCTTCCATCTGCCTACTACCGGTTTTTCAAATATAATATTCAGGTTTGCAGCCAAGGATGAAGACGCAGCAGATATGCTGGTTATTGATTACAATATACAAAAAGATAATAACCAATGGATCTCTTCAGGATTAACTGAAAATAAGCTGAAATTATATGAGGAGTTCAACTATTATGAAATAGACTTTACAAATATTGAAGGGGTAGAAAACAATCAGGACTTTAAGATCCGGATAAGATTCCTGGGCGAAAAATTACATGAAGATGACGGAAACAGGGTTACATTCAACAATTTCAGCCTTGACGGAACAGCTGTAGGTACACATACAATATATGCTTCAGCCGGTATTAACGGAAATATCTATCCCTCAGGGCGTATCCCCGTGTATCATGGAAGTAACATTAGCTTTAATATTATTCCTGACCATAACCATCAAATTTCAGATGTTTATGTGGATGACAAAACCATGACACATAATTTAATACCTCAATCAGACGAATCAGCCATCTATAAGTTTTACAACGTATCTGCAAATCATAATATATATGCCTCATTTTTAATCCATTCCGACATTATAAAAGAACAAAAAGGAGGTGTGATTATTTACCCTAATCCGGCTGATAATAATGTTACAATTTCATCATTAACGAATATAAACAGGATTGATGTAACCAATCTTGCAGGGCAGGTTATGAGTTCGTTAGAGTCTGTCAATTCAAAGGTTTGCAGAATGAATACCGGTCATTTAATAAACGGATATTATATAGTAATTATTTATACGGAAATCGGAACAGTTTCGAAAAAACTTCTTATAAACCGGCAATAACAAAAGTATATTATTAGTGCAAAATGTTTATTTTTGAACCTGTATTTCCGATCGTTTGTTTCTCGATGATATTGATTGAGACACTATATGGTTTAAGCCCGGTATAAATAATATATTATGTTATCACATTAAACTGAAAAATGACTTTACATAAAAGAAAGCGTAGCCGCAAGGCAAAAAGAAAAAAGATCAGGTATCGAAAGATGGCGTTTAAGTTGACCGATGGTCAGAAAAAAGCACTGGAGCGCTATTGCCGTATTCATAGCACCACTCCTGTCAAATTCATCAAAGCCCTTGTAAATAATAAAGTTGAACGTTACCGTAGCTATGATCATGAGCCTTCTTATGTGACGGAAAATCAGCTGACACTCTTTGAGGCTGAAAGTTCCGAATGTAAAAAATAAGCACAAATTTCAGACAACCACTTATTTCCCGGCGAAGAATACTTGCGTAATACCGGCGCCTCCCCTGTCGGGATGTTCGGGTTTAATATTCTCAATTTCGGGCAATGTTATCAGATAATCCTTTATGGCTTCACGCAAAATGCCTTCACCGGTGCCATGGAGAATACGAACCTTTTTTATGCCAAGCAGTATGGCATCGTCAATATATTTTCTCAATATTTGAAGAGCCTCATCAGCCTTTTTTCCCCGTATATCAATGTCGGTATTAAATTCTGCCGTCCTTTTATTGATATCGAAGCTGTACTTTACTTTGCTCTGAGGTAAGGCTGAACCGGTTTTCTCCTTTTTTATCTTCACCTTTTCCAGCTTGTCCAGCGGAGCCTTGATCTTAACATCGCCAAAGGATATTGTCGCTTGTTTGCCGGTTATTTCCAAAACTTCACCGGCTATTGTCTGACCTTCCATCCTTACCGTATCGCCTGTCATAACAGGTGTATCATCATCAACAGTTTCGTATGCAGGTTTATCTTCCGGGGGCTTTTCTTCGCGTTTTTCCGAAAGCCCGCTTTCTATTTGCTTTGAATAATCCTGCAATTCCTCTCTTACTTGCTTTGTTCTTTCCTTATCTGCGTTCGATTCGCGTATTTCTTTTATTGTCCTTTCAATTAATCTATTTGTGGTTGACAGTATCTGTTTTGCTTCCTCTTTTGCTTCTTTGAGTATTTCTTTCTTCTTTGTTTCCAGCTCGCCGGATAATTGCTGGTATTTTTCGATCATCTCGTTCAAAAAAAAATCAGCCGAGCGCAGTTGTTGTTCTTTCTCCTCCAACTCTTTTTTTCTGAATTCGATATTCTGAAGCTGATGGTCAAAATCTATCTGTTCGCTTCCGGCTATCTTTGCGGCTTCTTTAAGTATTTCATCGGGGAAGCCTGTTGATCTGGCTATTTCAAAAGCGAAGCTGCTTCCGGGTATGCCTGTTTTGAGTTTATAGGTGGGTTTCATATTTTTGGAATCAAACAGCATTGAGCCGTTGATTATTCCTTTTATTTTCCCACCCATAGCTTTCAGGTTCGCATAGTGTGTGGTAATCACGCCAAAGGGTTTCGAAAGGTTCAGTTTCAGCAGGACGGCTTCGGCTATTGCACCTCCTATACGCGGTTCGCTGCCTGCACCGAACTCGTCAATCAGAAACAGTGTCTTATCATCAGCATGTTTCAGGAAAAATTTCATGTTGTACAGATGTGAGCTGTAGGTGCTCAGGTCGTTTTCCAGCGACTGTTCATCGCCTATGTCTATAAAAAGCTTTTGAAATATGCCGGCTTCGGAGTAATCAGCCATAGGAACAAGCATACCGCATTGCAGCATGTACTGTATTAAGCCGCAAGTTTTCAGGCATACTGATTTACCGCCCGCATTGGGCCCGGAAATAACTATTATCCTTTGATCTTTGTCAAGAGCAATATTCAGTGGTTCCACGTGTTTGTTTTGCGATTTGTAAGACAGGTACAGCAATGGATGCAAGGCTTTTGTCCATTGAATGACAGGGTAAGGGGTAAGCCTGGGTTTCATTCCGCCCATTTCTATCGCCAAAAGAGCCTTTGCCCGAATGGCATCGGCAATGCCCATTAACCGGTAGCATTTTTGTAATTGTTCGAGGTGTGGCCTTAAAAAATTGGTAAAATGTGTCAATATTTTCACGATCTCCTGCCATTCAGCCAGTTCCAGCTCCCTGACTTCATTATTAATCTCAAAGACCTCCTCCGGTTCAATGAATAGGGTTTGCCCTGTTGCCGAACTGTCATGAACAAAACCACGGATATGCTTTTTATGAATTGCCGGAACGGGGATCACCTGGCGCCCGTTGCGGATAGTAAGCTCCAGATCGCCGCTTGTCCAACCCCTTTTTTTGACGTCTTTAAGGATTTGCTCAATTTGCTTTTGCGCCTTAACATTCTTTGAGGCTTTTTCCCTGCGTAGTTTTTCAAGAGCAACAGACGCATTATCGCGTATCTCGCCTAATTCGTCAATTATTTTTTCCGCTTTTATAAAAATCTCTTTATCCAAATATATATTTTCGGTAAGGCTGATAAGTGAAGGATATAAAGGATGATCATCTTTTCCCGTTTTTCTGAAAAAATCAATTATTTTGCTGATGGTTTTCAGAGATAACCATAATTCAGATAATTCTTCCGGTAAAATATACGTATTTTCCGGTCTTATCTTTTTAAACAGTGTAGCAGGATCATAATAATTTGACCGGGGGAACGGTTCACCCGACAGGATGATCTGTCTGAAATCCTCAGTTTGGTCGAGCAGCCTGGAGATCAGGGTAAAATCTTTTCTGAACCGTATCCTGTCAATCTGTTTTTGCCCAAGCCCGCTAATGCACAGATCTTTTAACATTTGCCGGATACGGTCAAACCCTGCCTTTCCTTCAAAGCTTTTCGGATATATCACAATTCTTCAATTTGTATAAACCTGGCAAAGTTAGCAAGATTTTCCGGTCTTAAATCTTATTTAAGTTGCGAACACTCGTGTGGCCGCAATTAATTTTAAGCTGACAGTAGTGATAAAATATACAAAACTACGGGCCGCGAAAGCGTGAATGCGATAAGGATTGGAATTGCGCCCAAGGGGTTTATCCATCTTTGGCTGCAATTCTTGCCTTATCGCAAAGCGGGAGGTACGGCGAAGCCCTCATGAGCCCAAAAGGCGAATACACTTTTTATTTGGGCTTGATTTTTTGCTGCTTTTTCATGTGTTAATAATTTGTTTTAAATCGGTCACATGGAACCTCCAGATAATGGGGCTAAAGCCCAGAGGGGTGTTAAGCTTCATTATCCGGTGGCTGAAGCCACCGGTAATAGATAAGTGGGCAAAGCCACCTTCTGCAGATAAGGTGTAAGCAGTGACTTGCTACCGACAATTTCCTGCAAAAGACAATCATCAATTTTTGATGACAACAAAGAAGCATTTTCAAAACCACTATTTTAAATAACTCAATATACTTTATCAGAGCGTGCGCGCAGGCCTGGTTAAACAGCGGGCTGCGAGGGCGTGAATGCGATAAGGATTGGATATGTGTATATGCAATTATTGCATAGCTTTAATAAAATATTCGTTGGAAAAGATTGTAAAAATCTTTATAACTATACTGTTTATGCTTAGCTCAAGACTTAATTTGTTTATACTATTTTATTGTTGCCATTTTTTTACGATTTTTGTCTTGTACTTTCTGTTTTTGTTGATTATAATGAAATTTTAGCACCAAGTCTGTAATAATTGATAAACACAATACCCGATGATCTCGCGGCGAAACATTTCTTCACCACTGATACTGGTTTTTTCCGTATCCTTCATATTGTATATCAATACGCTTGGGCATGATTATGCTCTTGACGACACTATGATGATCACGGAGAACAGCTTTACCCGGCAGGGACTTGCGGGTTTGGGCGAGATTCTGACCAATGATGCTTTTACCGGTTTTTTCGGTGAAGACCGTGCCCTGCTGGAAGGCGGGCGATACAGACCTTTGTCGCATGTAACGTTTGCCATTGAATATGAGTTGTTCGGACTGAACCCTTTTGTCGGACACCTCGTTAATACAATATGGTACGCACTTTTGTGCTGTTTGATATTTTTAACCCTGAAACGGTTTTTACCATCAAATACCGGTAATACAAAATGGTATCTTTCATTACCATTTATAATAACCATGATATATGCCGTACACCCGATCCATACCGAAGTAGTTGCAAACATAAAGGGGCGTGATGAACTGATGAGCATGTTTTTCAGCATGGCAACGCTTTATTTTTATCTGGATTTCATTGAAAAGAAGAAGAAATTGCCCGGAATCCTGTCAGGCACAAGTTTTTTCCTTGCGCTATTGTCGAAAGAAAATGCGCTTACATTTTTTGCGGTAATACCCCTTACGGTATATTATTTTACACAACATCCCCTTAAGGTTAATTTGAGAATCATTTATGTGCTTTTAATACCGGTGTTGGTGTTTTTCCTTTTGCGTTATCATGCTCTTGGCTTTTTCCTTGGAACCGGTGAGGAGTCCGGCGAGCTTCTTAACAATCCTTTTCTTCATGCATCTTCTTCCGAAAAATATGCAACAATCTTTTATACGTTGGGCATATACCTTCAACTGTTGTTTTTTCCGCATCCACTTACACATGATTATTATCCGAAACATATTCCGATAACAGGGTGGGAAAATCCGGCGGTAATTCTCTCATTGACAATATATATTGTCTTAGGCGTTATAGCACTTATAAGCCTTAAAAGAAAACATCCTGCCGGTTATGGTATATGGTTTTATTTGCTAACTATTTCAATCTTTTCAAACTTGTTTGTTTCTATAGGCACATTCATGAATGAGAGGTTTTTGTTCATTCCTTCATTAGGTTTTGCAATAGTTGCGGGTTATTACCTGCAAAAACCATTGATTAGCGGGTTAACCAAGAATAAAACCGTACATGCAGCGGCCCTGGTGTTGTCTGCTTTTATCGTACTGGGCTTCAGCTATAAAACAGTTACCCGCAATAGTGCCTGGAAAGATGATTATACCCTGTTTACTACCGATGTAAAAACGTCAGTAAACAGTGCCAAAGTGAATGTATCAGCCGGCGGTGCTTTAATTGACGAAGCAATAAAGCCCGCTACCGTCGATCATCAAAAAAAGCAAAAGCTTTTACAGGCTGTGGAATATATAAAACATGGGGTTAATATACATCCTAAATACACGGCAGGCTGGTTGTTGCTTGGCAACGGCTGGTATCACCTCGATGATTACGAAAGAGCAATGGAAGCATACCTGGCCTGCCTCGAAACAAGCCCCGGATATGAATATGCATTCAAAAACATTTCAATACTTGGTGAAAAAGCACGAAAGGAAAATAAACCGGGTATTGCTCAAAAGAGTTTTGAAAAACTGATAAAATTCAAGCCTCAAAATGCTGATTACTATTACCAGCTTGCTTTGGTATATGAGAAAAAAGAAGATTTTGATAATGCTGTAAAGTATTTGGAAAGTGCTGTAAATAAAGACTCTGCTCATTACCTGGCATTAAGGAAACGCGGTGAGATTGAAGGTAAAATATTCGGTAATATCGGCAATTCGATCAATTATCTCAAACTTGCACTGAATATTGCACCAAATGATCTTACAACACTCGAAAACCTTGGTGTTGCTTATGGTATTGCAGGAGAGTTAGAAAAATCCTTGCACTACTTTTACCGGGCATTGGAACAAAGCCCTGACAATGCGCAGCTTCTCAGGAATATTTCGTTAAGCTACCGGCGTATGGGCATGACGGAGAAAGCACTGGAATACTCAGAAAGAAGCAAAGCGCTCAATGATTAGACGACCAGCTAGTGGTATGAAACAAGTAGTAAAGTTGAGGCTTAAAAGAGGCAGGCAGAACAGGAGTAAACCTATAACCGTTTAATAATAATTTCGTTTCAATCGCATATGAACCCGGATACCAACAAACTTAAAGATATAGTCTCTTTTTTTAAAAAGGAGCTTAAAAGTCATTACCCTGAGAATGAGCTGAAAGCAATTTCAGTAATTATTTTTGAAAGTTGTTTTAATATCAGCCGTCAGGATATGGCATTCTATCCTGGCAATCGTTTGAACGAATCGCAAATTGTTGATCTGCTGAAAGTGATTAAAAGACTTAAGGCATACGAGCCTGTGCAATATATTACTGGCTATACTGATTTTCTTGATCTGAAAATAAAGGTAAAACCACCGGTATTGATACCCCGGCCCGAAACTGAAGAGCTGGTTTTGTGGGTTGAGCAGGAATTAAAGGAAAACAGTATGGCAACGTCTGCCCTGCTTGATATCGGTACGGGCAGCGGATGTATAGCATTGGCACTTAAGCAAAGATTGCCGGAGATCAAGGCTGCCGGTCTGGATAACAGCCGCGAATCAATAGTAATTGCCAAAGAAAATGCCCGTTACAATAAACTGGAAGTGGCATTTATTGAAAAAGACATTTTAGTTATGTCTGTTGATGATCCGCTGATAGAGCAACATTGTGACGTATGGGTCAGCAACCCGCCTTATGTGAGGGTTTCGGAAAAAGGCCGCATGAATGAGAATGTTCTCAGATATGAACCCCATGACGCACTTTTTGTTGACGATCATCAGCCATTAATATTTTATGATAAAATATCCGCACTTGCAAAAAAAGCACTCACGGCAGGAGGTATGCTATTTTTTGAAATAAATGAAGCAATGGGGCAAAATATCAAAAAATTGCTCGAAAAAAAAGGCTTTACCAATATCATGATCAAAAAAGATATTCATGATAAGGAACGCTTTGTAAAAGCAGAGAAAGATCAGACGGATTTAATGTGAAACATTAAAGGAAGAAAGCCTGGTGAAAACGGCAGCTAAACTTATATTTTTGCTATACCTTAGTACAAAATGTTTCAACAAGGATCCTTTAACCTTGATTATATTATTTTTTGAGATTTTTAATAAAGATCATGTTTAATTTTGAAAATCTTGAGTCCACTCTAAAAAGTCCAAAAATATTGTTTCCCGAGCATTTCGCTGATATACCCTGTTGGATAATACTTAATTATAATAATTTGCAGATGTATCAAAAATAATTAATCCAACAGGGTATACGCAGATTATAAATTCGTGATAATCAATTATGTTTATCAGCGAAAATCTGCGATTTGCCCGTGGGATATTTGCTTTTCATAAATTCTTGTTTTTTATAAAATTTTCCAACTGGTTGAATCTGCGGGAAAAATACTTTTGAGAGTGGGATAAAATCTTGTTTCCTGCAAAATTCAAAAATAAACTGGCCAATATTCTAATATCGAACACCGATTAACGATTTATGATTTACGAAGTGAACCGGTCGGCAGGCTTCAATTAAATCATTATCAGGATTTGCGCTTTACCGGAATTTTCTATTTTTGTGTAAAATTTATTTCGTGAAAAGATTGAGAAAGACCTCCAATCGCATGATATTTGGAGTTTGTGGGGCATTGGGTGAATATTTCAACATAGACCCTACCATTTTCAGAATTGGTTTTGTAATAGCTGCCGTAATTTTCGCAACAGGTATTTTGTTGTACCTGGTACTGGCTATTGTTATTCCTGCGAATTAATTCAATGTTTGAATGATAGATATTTTTTTAATAAGTTTAGGTTTTTTACTGATATTGATCGGCATAATAGGCGGTTTCATTCCTGTTATTCCCGGCCCACCGTTAAGCTATGCCGGCATGATATTTATTCATATTACAACCGAAGCATCATTTCAACCGAAAATCCTTATCATAATGGGTGTTCTGGCATTATTTGCAACGCTGACCGATTATATCCTTCCGATACTGGGTACCAGGACAACCGGTGGCAGCCGTCATGGCATATTTGGTGCATCCTTAGGCTTAATTATAGGCATTTTCTTTTTCCCTCCCTTCGGTATTATATTTGGTCCTTTGCTGGGAGCATTCCTGGCAGAGATTATGAATAAACAACCGTCGGATATAGCAATAAAATCAGCCATAGGGAGCTTTATAGGGCTAATGTTCGGAATTGTATTCAAATTAATCGTATCATCACTTATTGCCTGGTTTGCCGTTAAAAACCTGTTTTTAATATGAGATCATTAGGGTCCGGTTAAGAATTAATCTTGCCACAAAGACTCTAAAACACAAAGAATTACTAAGAATAAAGTACTGATTATCTGTTCTTTGTGTTTCTTGGTGACTTTGAGTCACTTCGACAAGCTCAGTGCAAGCTTTGTGGCTACAATTAATAAAAACTTACAATCCCTTAATTTTGTTATGTTTTGTACTTACCGATATTAAGAAAAAGTATCAAATTTTTAATTTTTTTAAGCCGGTTTATTTAAAATATTTTTATCTTTGCCGTTACAATGGTTCCGCAACTCCATCCCGGAGTACAGGATTAAAAGGGAATGCCGTGAGAATCGGCAACAGTTCCCGCTGCTGTGAGCTCTTTACAGTTTGTTTGTCAACCTCTTGCCACTGTCATAAAAATAGCTGACGGGAAGGCGGCAAACAAAGAGCAAGTCAGAAGACCTGCCATTAAATAAAACATATTTGTAGCTTTCGGGATAAAAGCAAGGATTATAACATCATCAATGAAATCCAATCCCCGTTTGTTTACAAATACAATTTAATTAATAACAAAATTGTATTTATAATCATCTTATGTGGTTATTTATTGCTGTTGCGTCAATATTCGGGTATTCTTCTCCTGATTTTGATCTAAATGAGGGCAATGACACAATTGTCATGCTTAAGAGCGTTGAGATCATGTCGGAAAAGCATGAACTTTTTTCGGGCTCAGCAAAAAGACAATCCATTGATACCGTAATATTAAAAAGCAATCACCACTCTGATTTTGCATCTGTTCTTGGCTCATACACGCCTGTTTCGGTAAAGAGCTACGGTCCGGGTATATTATCAACCACTTCGTTGCGAGGCGGTTCAGCTTCGCATACGGCTTTTATATGGAACGGCTTCAACCTTCAGAGCCCCATGCATGCCCAAAACGAGCTTTCTTTAATACCGGTGTCATTTGCCGACGAGATACAAGTGCACTATGGCGGGGGAAGCACCATATGGGGCACGGGAGCCGTAGGCGGCGCCATAATTATGAATAACAAGCCGGATTTCAGCCCGGGGCAACAGTTTGGCTATCACAGCTCGGCAACTACAAACAGGGATTTTCACAACAGCATCAGTACACAATGGAGCAACGGAACTTTTGCAACATCGTTTCGCCTGTTTCACCACCATGCAAAAAATCAATACCGGTACATAAACAGCCGTTTGCCTGATAATCCTGAAGAAAAGCAGGAACATGCCGGCTTTGAGGGCTGGGGGTTACTGCAGGAAACACATTACAAGCCGAACAATAATCATATATTTAACCTGAGGGCATGGTTTCAGCAATACGAAAGAAACATCCCTTCTGCACTGTTTCAGGATGGATCGCCGGCGCAGCAGGATGATGATTTTTTGCGCCTGACAGCCCAATGGCAAGGATTCTTTAACAACATCAGGATAGATGTAAAAACAGGTTATTTCGAAGATTATATACATTATAACGATAACATATTTACCGACAGTGAAAGCCGGTCGCAGATGCAAACCAGCGAAGCCGGGCTCAGGTATTATTTCCCAAAACAGAATACCGTCAGCTTAACTTTCAACCACCAATACGTTAGTGCCGATGTTGATGACTACATGGCAAAACCATCGGAACACCGCTATACCCTGCTGGCATCCTGGCGTTGGAAAAATAAGCATGAAAACTTCATTACATCATTAAATTTCAGGCAAAAATTTGCCAGGGCATATGATGTTGAACCCACACCGTGTATGGGTATCACTTACAGGCCTTCCGGCAAATTTGCAATAAGTGCAAATATTGGAAACAACTACAGGCTGCCCACGCTGAATGACAGATACTGGTCGCCGGGCGGCAATCCTGACCTGAAACCCGAAAGCGGCTGGTCGCAGGATATTAATTTTGAACTGTCCGACTTCAGCTTATACGGCAAAACCAATGATCCAGACAGGTCATTTGATCTTGACCACATTTCAATAGCACTTTTTCACAGGAAAATGAAAAACTGGATAAGCTGGGTGCCCGGAAGCGGAGGATTATGGACTCCCGAAAATATACTCGAAGTAAGAAGCTATGGTGCAGAAGCTAATAAAATGGTATCATACATTTATGGCGATTTAAACATTAACACAACAATATTTTACTCATGGACAAGATCAATCTATGAAAAAACCGGCTTGGATACCGATGCTTCAATTGGCAAACAACTTATTTACACTCCCGAACACAGGGCAGGGATAAATGCGGGTTTTTCAACAGGTCCATACCGCCTTTACTACAATCATAGCATAACAGGCAAAAGATACACTGCCGGCGATAACAGCAGGTGGCTCGACCCCTATCATGTAGCTGATATTTACATTGCCTATGAAAGAAAAATCATTACGACGATGAAAGCATCCTTTTTCATCAAAATACATAATATATGGAACCAGGATTATGAAGTTATGCAGGCAAGACCTATGCCGCTGAGGTATTTCCGGGCAGGCTTGAGCTGTAATATAAATTACGGGCAGCGTTGATAATGGTTTTATTATTTAAAGATATTCTGAAATTAAATTTTATTGACAAACTTTTCAAAAATCAAAAAAATGAAAAACTTTTTATCAAACAAAGTAAAACTATCAATTTTATCAGCATTATTTGGAATGGTTTTATTTACCAATTGCGAGAAAGATGAACAAGAAGATTTAAACGATCAAACAATTACCGAAAAGGGTAACGGGGTTTTTGTAATCAATGAAGGAGCTTTCCAGAACGAAAACAGCTCACTAAGCTATATTGATAAAATAAGCGGAGAGATACACAATGATCTGTTCTATGATGTCAATAACCGGCTACTGGGTGATGTATTTCAGTCTATGGAAATAATAAATCAATCGGCTTACCTGGTAGTAAATAATTCGGGTGTTATTGAGGTGGTTGATACCAAAACAATAGAGCTCAAAGCCACTATCGATGGTTTCACATCGCCTCGCTACATCCTGCCTGTTGATGAATCAACGGCTTATGTAAGTGATCTGTTTGCCGGGAAAATATGGATTGTAAACCTGTCAGACAATACTATTGAAGACGGTATTGAATTTCCCGGTGGCTGGAGCGAGGCTTTAGTAAAAACAGGCAAGAATGTTTTTGTAACAGCACCCAATGCAAACAAAGTCTATGTAATTGATCATATTTCACATACTATAACTGACAGCCTTGAGGTTCTTCCACAGCCCGGCTCAATGGCAATTGACAAATACGGCATGTTGTGGGTTTTAAGTGAAGGCACATGGGAAGGTGAAACGGGTGGCCTGACTGCAATAGATCCCGGCACACCGGAAATAACCACAGAACTTCCGTTTGCTGACGACAGCGGCTTCCATTCAAGTCTTACGGTCAATAAAGCAGGTGATATATTGTATTATATTGGCAACGACATCTGGGAGTTTAGCGTTGACGAAACCGCACTTCCATCCGTGCCATTGATTGAAAATCAGGGTGAATATTTTTACGGAATGGGAATCAGCCCTTCAACCGGCAACATATACGTTACCGATGCCATTGACTTTAACCAGAAAGGAAAAGTGTTACAATTTACATCGGAAGGAGATAAAATTAACAGCTTTGATGGTGGTATTGTGCCTGCAGGATTTGTGTTTTACTAAAACCGGTCAAATCAGAATCTCTTGATGAAAAGGCTTCTTAGACAGTTTTAAATATAAAAAGATATTGGCAATTGGCCGCTGAAGATTTATAATCAAGCTTAAAAAAAACCACACCGTGTATAACATTTACATACCCGGTTATTTTTTTCTGCCTTTCCTGAATTGTTTAAAGCTCTCTTTTAAATGTTCCGACCATTCACTCTGGCTTTCGGTTTTGCTTTCATCATGAATATCCTTAATGGTATCCTGGTCTTCATCTTCTTTTTTGTCAACTGTTTCTGCACTTTCTTCTTCTGCAATTTTATCTTCAGGTTCAGCTTCGCTTTTTTCAATATCTTCAATATCCCTTTCTTGTTTTTTCAGTTTTTCGGTCAATTCATTTATCTCTTTTTCCTTTTCAGCGATTTCAGCATATAGCTTATCTATTTTTCGTTGATTTTCGCGTTCTTTCTCAGCCATGGCTTCCTGAGTGGCATGCAGTTCTTCCATATTCTGCCGCATCTCCTCTTCCTGTGCACGCATCTCTTCAGCCTGTTTCTGCGACTTTTCCAAAAGCATTGCCGTTCTCTGGCTGATCTTCATATTACTGACGGTAGAAGCAATACTCTCACCCACATTCTCAACAAACTCGATCTGATAGCCCTCAAAATTACTGAACGACGCCAGCTCTATTATACCATATATCTTCTCATTCCTCTTTACCGGTACAATTATCAATGCCGAAGGGTTTTCCCGGCCCAGCCCGGAAGTAATATGTATGTAATTGTCCGGTATTTCTGTTATATGTATAGTCTGTTTTTCCAAATAACAAGTGCCAACCAGCCCTTCACCTATCATGATATGTTTTTCCATAAATTTGCGCCGGTCGTAAGCATAACAAGCGGTAAGCTCAAGAAATTTTTTGTCTTCACTCTCATCGTTGATTATGAACAATCCACCCTGATTAGCACCTAAATATTCAACAAGATTTTTAATTATATTGAATGACAGTTCATTGATATCGGAATAATTCTGTCTGAGTATATCCCCAAATATGGCTATCCCCTGGGTTGACCAGTTTCTTTTTTCAATCTCTGCTTTTCTGACCTGTTCTTCTTCTGCAGCGCTTTTGAGGCTTTGACGCATATCAAGCAATGCATTGCCCAGCATATCATCCTTGCTGAGAGGGGTATATTCGTAATCAAAATTGCTGGTCCCTATCTCTTTGGCAAATAAGGCGGTTCTTTTTAAACCATCAATAAAATTATTGACCGATCTTGTCATATGCCCTACCTCATCCTCATAATCATGATCAAACTTTCCGGGAAGCACTCCCCTGCCAAGATCATCTATAACACCAACCAGCCTTTTTACAGGGTAAGATATTGTTCCGGTAATAAAATAACCCACCGTACTAAAAACAATCAACGCAATTATCATTATAAGCAAAAGTATCATTAATGTATTTAAAACAGGCTTTACAATAAACTCACCCTGATCAACTGTGGCAACAATATAAGACTGCATTGGCGAATACCACGTAAAGTATTGCCACTTCCATCTTCCTTCAGCTTCATCATAATAGCGGGATTTACCCTCCCTCATTATCTCTATATCCCTGAAAAACGGTTCATCTGATATATTTGCCCCTTCATTATGACTGCTGATTATAACATTGCCGTTGCGGTCAATAAATGAAACATATCCCGTGTTATAAAAGCTTTTATCATAAACATGATCCCTGATGTCTTCAATATCAAGCTCTTTAGTTATGTCAAGCAAAGCAGTCAAATGACCCAGCTCATTAAAAAGCTTGTTTTCACCACCGGCTTTTTGACTGTTTATAAGATTTGTCGTGATAAATACCGATGTGATCAGTATGAATATAACAACGGTCAAGTTTAATGAAAAAATAAAACGTTTTTTCAGATACAGGTTCTTATACCACTTTGTCAATCGTTTCATCTGAATAAAATATGGTTAAACATTTGACTTATAATAATGTATATTTTATAGACGAACGCTAATAAATCCGGTCTGATGAATCCTCATGCCTAATAACTACCTTCAGCCGGAAAATCGGTTACTCATATTGCCCGTGAAACCGCTTCGCCAAGTTCATCTAATTTTGCTAAGGTTCCGTTTATGAGGGTTTTATATGCTCATAATTTGATTTGACTGCTCAGATATTATATCATTCTTGTAAGCAAACTGTTGTGTATACAGGAACAGCCTGCCCGGTTTGATCCTTATTTATCCGGAAGCTTTCACTTTTTTGAACGCGTTTGCCGTTAATTATAAAAATTTCTCAAATTTAAGTAAATCTGAAGTGTTTTTTATGCTTTTCAAAAATTTTATCGCTACTATCCGGCGAAAATTAAATATAGCAAAAAACCACTAAATCATTAAGCCTGTCGGATAAATTGTCAGATATCAGTATGAATATGGGAAATATATATCAAACCGGGTAAATTTTCTGGCGGCATAAAATAAATTTTAGAAGTTGCCTTCCAAATATTCAACTTTAGCAAAGCATTTATTTATATTGATATCCATAAGTTTCAATAAATTTTAATCGTGCACGGGTGAAATATTATACATCCATACAGGATTATCATAAAATCTGAAAATTATAGTTTGTTGTTTATATGATTTTTTCTAATTTTGCAGTTCATTTTTTTAGAGTTAATTAAATCAATTGTATAACATGGTTTTAAAAAATCCAGTAATAATTAAAATTACCTAATGTCAGAAGAAAATAAAAATAAGAACTCCACGGAAGATACGGGCAAAAAGAGTGATGAGATTGAAGAGCAATCAAAAGAGACACCCGGCGATCAATCGAAATTAGAAAATCCTGATAAACAGGGATCAGAAAAAAAGGAAGAAACTGTTGACAGCCCTGATAAGAATAAGAAAGGATCTGCTCCGGAACTGATAAAAGATGAAGATGGTGTAGTTGTTGCCACTGATAAGGTTTCGGCTCCCGAGGATTTTGATTGGGAAACCGTTGAAAAAAAACAGGAGGTATATTCGGAGGAAGAGCGCAAACAGTTGGAAAGCATGTATGATGACACCCTTAAATCGATTGGTGAGGGTGAAGTTTTAGACGGCACGGTTGTTTCGATAAATAACAGGGAGATTGTTGTAAATATAGGATTTAAATCGGATGGGGTCATCCCTGCCTCAGAAGTCAGATATAATCCTGATCTGAAGATAGGCGACAAAATCGAGGTTTATGTGGAAAGCCGGGAAGATATTTCAGGTCAACTTATTCTTTCACATAAGAAAGCACGTACTTTGCGTTCGTGGGAAAGGATCAATGAGGCACATGAAAAAGACGAGGTTATCAACGGATATGTAAAATGCCGTACCAAAGGCGGGTTAATAGTTGACGTTTTTGGTATTGAAGCTTTTTTACCGGGGTCTCAAATCGATGTTAAGCCGATCCGTGATTATGATATTTATGTCGGTAAAACCATGGAATTCAAGGTTGTTAAGATCAACCATGAATTCAAAAACGTTGTGGTTTCACATAAAGCACTTATTGAAGAAGAGCTTGAAATTCAAAAGGCAGAGATCATTTCCAAGCTTGAAAAAGGACAGATACTTGAGGGCACCGTAAAAAACATTACATCCTATGGTGTATTTATTGACCTTGGAGGTGTTGACGGTCTTATTCATATTACTGACCTTTCATGGGGTCGTATTAATCATCCTGAAGAGGTTGTCAGTCTTGACCAGAAGATCAATGTTGTTATTCTTGATTTTGATGACAACAAAAAACGCATTGCACTGGGGCTGAAACAGTTGACCCCGCATCCGTGGGATTCGCTTGATCCGGATTTGAAAGTTGGCGACAAGGTAAAAGGTCGTGTAGTGGTTATTACCGATTATGGTGCATTTATAGAAATCGCACCCGGAGTCGAAGGATTGATACATGTTTCTGAAATGTCATGGTCTCAGCACCTGCGTACAGCACAGGATTTCCTCAAAGTCGGCGATGAAGTCGAAGCCGTCATCCTGACCCTCGACCGGGAAGAAAGAAAAATGTCGCTCGGTATAAAACAGCTGATACCCGACCCATGGGAAAAAATTCATGAAAAATACCCGCCCAAGTCAAAACATACAGCTACTGTCAGAAATTTCACCAATTTCGGTATTTTCGTAGAACTGGAAGAAGGTGTTGACGGATTAATACACATCAGCGACCTGTCATGGAGTAAAAAAATAAAACATCCGGCCGAATTTACCAAAATAGGTGAAAAAATAGAAGTAGTAGTACTTGACGTCGATAAGGAAAATCGACGTTTAAGCCTCGGTCATAAACAGCTTGAAGAAAACCCGTGGGATGTTTTCGAAACAGTGTTCAAGATAGACTCCATACATAAAGGCACGATAGTAAGTTCGTCCGATAAAGGCGTAATAGTTGCCCTGCCATACGGAGTTGAAGGATTTGCCCCGACACGGTATATCGTTAAGGAAGACGGTACAACGGCTAAAATGGATGAAACACTTGACTTTAAGGTCATCGAATTCAACAAGGAAAGCAAGAAAATAATCGTTTCACATACTAAAATATTCCAGGATAAGCTTGCTGCTGAAAGAGCAGGCGAAAGCGCAAAGAAAAAAGCCAAGGACAAGTCTACAAAACAAGCCGTCAAGAAAATGAAAGACAGTATGGAAAAAACTACCCTTGGCGATATCGATGCATTGGCAAATCTGAAAACCGAATATGAAAAGTCAGAAAAAACCAAAGTAAAAAAGCCTGAGAAAAAAGAAAAACCAACCGGGGAAAAACCTTCGGCCGAAAAAACAAAAGCGGAAAGCAAGACCGTAAAAGAAACAAAGGATAAAGATGCTTCCAAATTAAAAGAAGATAAGGATAGTGCAAAAGCTGAAAAGATAAAGGAGGAGAAGAAAAAGGAAGAAATCAAGGCAGAAGAAGAACCTAAAAAGGAAAAGCCAAAAACAAAGGCCAAATCTGAAGACAAAAAAGCTGAAACCGGCGGAAAAGCTGAGAAAAAACAGGAAAAAGCCGCTAAAACAAAAACTTCCAAAAAACAAACTAAAACAGAGGAAAAATCAACCGGCAAAACAAAAAAGGACAAAACCGGTGAAACTGAAAATAGTTCAAAGGGAGAAGAAGCAACAAAAAAGAAGGACAAGGACAAGAAAGAATAGCAAACTGTGCATAATTTTCATTCAAAAAACGGAAGCACCATACTAAAATTGATAACTGTTCGGCTTAATATTTTTGCAGAATACAAATAGTTATGTTAAATTTTTTTCTGGTAATTGCCGGAAAAATATTGAATTATCCCCTGAGATAACCAACATGCAGGTCTTTAAAAAACATTATCTTTTCTAAAAAATCAATAACTTGATTATAAAGATTTGGAAAGTAATAACTTTTTTTGTTTTTTTGTTAAAAACCTATTTTTTTAAAAATCAAATTTTAAGTAATTATGTTTAACACAAAAAGTAAAATTAAAAATGTATCATCCGTTATTGCGGTTTTTGCCGTAATCTTTTGCCTGTTTTCAGACAATATTTACGGTCAGGAGCCTATTAGGCTTGAACGTCAGGAAGCTCGCACGGATTTTACTGATGAAGAGCTGGAAATGTTCGTTAAAGCTGCTCAGGATGTAATGGCCATTCAACAAAAAACAAACCATGAAATGGTTGAAGGCATTGAAGGAGAAGGACTAACAGTAGAAGAATTTAACCATATGTTTAATGCTATGCAGGACCCTCAGGCTGAAATGGAAGCCACAGAAGAAGAGAAGCAGGCATTTGACAGAGCACTGCAAAAGGTAAGCGAAGTCCAGGAAGCAGCCGACGAAGAGGTTACGCAGGCAATTGAAGATGCCGGACTTCAATATCAGGAATATGAAGAAATTATGACTGCATACCAGCAAGATCCTGAAGTACAGCAAAGAGTCAATGAAATGCTTGAAGGACAATAAAACCGGATAAGCTAAAAAAGGGGTGAGCAAGTAATGTTCACCCCTTTCGTGTATTTACATCCTAAATCTTTCAATGGTTCAGAGTAATTTACACGTTGGATGCCTTTAAAAATTTTTATTTGTATAAAACGTATTAAACATTCCGATAGCTGGTAATATATGTCTGTTAAACTGGCATTCCCCTTCTAACCTCCCGAAACTTTCATGCTCTGTTCATCTTTTTTGATAAATTTCAGTGGATAATGGTTTTATAATACTAAGTATCAGCAGAGCTTTATTCATTCCCCTTATCTTCTTTATCCTGCGGGATAATAACCAGCGATCTCATCATTGACAAGGTAAGCAAAGGAAAGAAGATAGTAAAAATAAATTTCAACCATGTGGCGTCATATAATCCCGCCAGGATAATATACCAGATAATTGACAAAAAAACGATATCAACTATTATTACCAGCATATTGCCCGGATCTTTCCTTATAAAACCCGGAAAAGGAAGTGATTCGGTTTTCATGGCTCTGAATTTCAAAAACCTGTAAGAACCGATAACCCATATAACAGGCAGAATATAACCAATTATCAATCCGACAATTCTGAAGTCAAAAAACCCGAAAGAATAAAGCAACCCAATAATAAGCTGTCCTAACACTGTTATGCGGAAATTGCCCCTGCTGCCCACAGATGCTTCAACCGAAAAATGTACTATTTTATTCGGATGCAATTGATTTGATTCGCTCATTTAACAAATTGGTTAATATTCGACCAAATATATTATAAAAAACGGCTTCTTTTTTAAATATGTTGTATTTTTTCTGTCAATATATTTTACAGGCCATATTTACTTTGCTGCCAAATTTAAAAAAACATTCCGGGTTAAGAAATTTCAGATTAAATATTATTTATAACCGAAACAAAAACATTATTTTACGTTCTTTTTTAATATCTTCGCCGATGTGAGCATGTTGTATAAACAGGGATGATCAATGCGCATTCAAAACAGGGTAATTTGATCACTTTTATTATGAACATTAAAAAAGTATTCTGATTGTGGAAGACATTATAATTAATGCAGCAGACATACACAAGTCTTACGGAAAGCTGAAAGTTCTCAAAGGAGTTTATTTACGGGTAAAGAAAGGCGAAATTGTGAGTATAGTGGGCGAGTCAGGTGCCGGAAAAACCACATTATTGCATATTACCGGCACTCTTGACAGGTGCGACAAGGGTATCATAGAAATAGGCGGGATCAATGTTTTTAACTACAACGACAGGCAGCTATCCGATTTCCGTAACAGATCTATCGGCTTTGTATTTCAGTTTCACCATTTATTGCCTGAATTTACTGCGCTTGAAAATGTTTGCATTCCTGCGCTCATCGCCCGCAAACCTAAAAAGCAGGTAGTAGGAGAAGCCAAAGAATTATTAGGCTTGATGGGTCTTTCCGAAAGAGAAGAGCACAAGCCAGGAGAGCTTTCAGGTGGCGAACAACAACGAGTAGCTGTTGCCAGGGCACTTATTAACAATCCCGCAGTTGTACTTGCCGATGAACCCAGCGGAAATCTCGATTCGAAAAACTCCAAAGAGCTTCATGAAATGTTCTTCTCACTACGAAAAAAATTGAATCAAACATTCGTAATAGTGACACATAATAAGGTGCTGGCACAAATGGCCGACAGAATCGTTACTTTACATGACGGGCAGATGATCAAGGAACAAACCGGTAATTAAATATCCTTTAAGAGATCTTCAAATTCAGATTCGTTGATAATACGAACATCTAACTCGACAGCCTTTCTTCTTTTTTCCGGACCCATATTGTCGCCGGCCAACAGATAATCGGTATTGGATGATACTGATCCTGTCACCTTTCCCCCATTATTTTCTATCAATGTTTTCAGCTCCTGACGCGAATACTTACCAAAAACACCCGAAATAACAAAAACTTTACCCTCAAACAGACCCGTGGATATTTCCTTTTTGCCTGTTTCAAATTGCAAACCTTTATTCCTCAACCTGTTTATAATATCAATATTATCCTTATCCTGAAAAAACAGAATAATACTCTTCGCAATTTTTTCACCTATTTCCGGAACTTCCAGCAATTGTTCAAAACTGCTGTTCATAAGCTTATCTATGCTGGAAAAATGCGGAGTTATTCTTTTTGCAACAGTTTCGCCTACATAACGTATTCCAAGGGCATAGAGGACTCTCTCGAATGGAACTGATTTTGATTTTTCCAGTGCATTCAAAATGTTTTCAACGGTTTTTTTCCTGAAGCTGATCTTTTTTGATGTGCCTTCCAACTCATTCACAATGGATTTTTCAAGTCCGTAAATTTGTTCATATTTCAAGTCATACAGGTCGGCAATGTTTTTCACCAATCCGTTTTTTATCAGTATTTCCGTACGTCCTTGCCCCAGGCTTTCAATATTCATAGCTTTACGGCTGATAAAATGTTCGATCTTCGCAAGGATTTGCGGCGGGCATTCTTTTTTGTTCGGGCAATAATGCAAGGCTTCACCTTCTTTTCTGACCAGCGGGGTATTACATTCGTCGCACCTGGTGGCAAATGATACCGGCTGTGCATCATCATCTCTTTCTGTAATGTCGACATCTACGATCTTCGGTATTATTTCACCGCCTTTTTCCACAACAACCATGTCATTTATATGCAACTGCAATTGCTTGATCCTGTCGGCATTATACAATGAGGCTCTTTTTACTGTCGTACCGGAAAGTTGTACCGGCTGAAGAACGGCAACAGGTGTAACGACGCCGGTACGACCTACCTGGTATTTGACATCCAGCAACCTGGTATAAGCCTGCTGAGTGGGAAACTTATAGGCGATAGCCCAGCGCGGCGATTTAGCCGTATACCCAAGCTTTTCCTGTTGTTTATCAGAATTTATCTTTATAACTACCCCGTCAATATCAAAATCAAGGGATTTCCTTTCTTTCTCCCAGTAACCGATATACTTATATACCTGGTCTAAATTATCACATTTTTCTGTAAATTCCGATATTTTGAAACCCCATTTTTTGGCAGATTGCAGGTTGTCGTAATGATTATCTGCAGGCAAATACTCTCCAAGAACCTTATATATAAAACAATCGAGTTTTCGCAAAGCTGCAATTTTTGATTCCTGAAGCTTCAGGCTGCCGGCTGCCGCATTTCGCGGATTCGCAAACGGAGGTTCGTTATTGCTGATCTTAGCTTCATTAAGCTGCAAAAAACTTTTGTGAGGCATAAATATCTCACCACGTGCTTCCAGCTCATCAGGTACATTACCCGAATCAAAAAGCCTTAATGGTACGCTTTTGATGGTCCTAACATTGTTCGTAACATCATCGCCCCTAAAACCGTCACCACGTGTAACAGCCCTTACAAGCTGCCCGTTTTCATAAACCAGGCCAATTGCAACACCATCATACTTCAACTCGCAAACATATTCAAAACCATCGCCAATAACCTTGCGAACCCTGTTGTCAAAATCCTGCAACTCTTTCTTACTGTAAGTATTCCCAAGAGATAGCATGGGATATTTATGCCTGACAACAGGAAAATCTTTTGTAACCTGACCCCCTACCCTTTGTGTCGGTGAATTGATATCAGCAAGCTCGGGATACCGTTCCTCTAATTCAATAAGCTCCTTCATGAGCATATCATACTCATAATCGCTTATTACTGGCTTAGCCAAAACATAATAATTGTAATTGTGTTTTTCAATGATACCGGTAAGCTCCCTGATACGTTTTTGTGCTCTTTCAAAGTCCATATTTAACGTATTAAAAAAAAATATCTGCATCCTGAAATGAATGCTAAATTACATTTTTCGAATGAAACCCCGTTAACTTATATTCACAAAAGCAGATGAACTTAGTGAACTTAACGAAGCAGTTTCACGGGCAATATGAATAACCGGTCTGACAACCCAAGGGATTATAAAGCATGAAGATTTCATGGGTTAAGAACTAAAAAGGCAAAATTGATAAATATATATTGTTATTATCAGAAATCAGAATTTTAAATATATCTTATCGGAATGAAAAAATTCTTTGAGGCAGCAAAAACCGAAAAAATATTCGATGATTCGGCTCACTTTTTCATGACATAAAGATACGTTCAACGGTAATATATACCAATTGATTAAAATTTGCGGGCAAATCAGGAAGATGTAAAATCATAAAACTCAACATCATACCGTTTGAAAGAAAACATTATAATGTACCAATCAGAATCTTCAATTCCTGTGAATTAATACACATTATAGGGAACTTTTCCGGGTTGTAAATTATTTTTTCATGACTAGAGCCAAACGGATTGACTGCTGTTTTGTCAGGATCAGTTGACATCAGTAACAGATCACTGTTTGTTTTTTTCGCAAAATTGATCAACTGTTTGTAATAAGATGTCTTTCTTGCGCTAAACGTTGATGTATAGGAAATTTTATGTTTATCGAATATTTTCTTGACTTGGTTCAGGTCAGCTTTAATCCTATTTTGACTGAATTCATCTTTTTGATTGTAAACAAAGAGGTGAAATTTAGCATTAAGCTGTTTAAATAAAATAATTGCCCATTTGACCTTTTGTTTTGAGCCTTCTTCGAGATCCAGGGGAAAGACAATATTATCAATAACTTTTTTTTCCGGATTTTTCTGAACTACGAAAACAGGTGCCGGCGAACCTTTAATAACCTTTAAAGCAAAACTCCCCAGTAGAAACTGTATGCCTTTTTTGCCGTGTGTGCCGATAACCACATAATTGGCTTTGATCTCCTCAGCCACTTCTGCAATGATCGAAAAAATACTGCCTTCGCGGGCTATATAATCCACTTCAATATTATGCTCTCGTTTAACTTTATCAGCAATTTCAATCAACTTTTCATTAATATATTCGGTGGTTTTGTTTTCCTTAGCCAGGATCTTCCTTGTGGTTTTGTTAATAACGTGCAAAATACAGATACTAAAACCTAATTCCTTAGCCAGTATAACAGCGTTATTGACCGCATAGTCGCCGATTTTAGTGAAATCGGTGGGTACTAGAATGGTGTTGCCCTTATCATTTTGCATAATTATAATTAATTATTGGTTATACAATATTAACACTTTAATAATTCATACGAATAAATAAAAATAAAGTTCCCCAATAATATGACAATTTTACATAATAATATTAAGTAAAATTCTTAAAATTACACAGTTTTTTCACCAAAAGTTGCTTCCAGGAGTGATAGAAGCTCATTAATTTGTATTAAATTATGTTTTTTCTTTTCTTTAAGTAACTTTCTGGCCGATTGCGTAAAAAACTCATGCGATAATACGAAACTCTTTTGGTTCAAATACCAATCTTTAAATGTAATTTTTCTTGTGCTGTTTTCGCTCCATTCACGATGCAATCTTAAAGCCGTAATAAAGAAATCGTCTCTTCCGATATAAAACAGATCGGCATCACACAATATTTCAGCAAGCTTGCCTTTCGGTTTTTGTGGCATTTTTGTCGCCATGATCATATCGCAGATCATTTCAATTTGTTTGTCATTATAGCCGTAATCCGGCAATACTTCCTTTGTAAAATCGCAGCCAAAAGGCTCATTATTATCATATTGATACAAAAAACCCGTATCATGAAAAAGAGCCGCAGTCCTGAGCAATATTAGATCGTCTCCCATTACGTTTTCTTCTTTTGCCAAATATTCAACACCGTCCAAAAGATCAAGCGTATGTTTATAATTATGATAATACAAGCTCGGTGGCAGTCCTTTCTTTAATTTATTGATGACAAAATCTTTAACTTCTTTGTACCTCATACTTAACAAAAAAATATTATAACAAAAAATCAATTTTATAACCAGTACCGGTTTACTGTCGTTTTTAATTCAAACAAAATTTTATTGGCCTATATTATATTTAATAACAGGTTATTTTTGTTTCATATTGTTTAAAATATCAAGCATTTTTTTATTGGGCTTTTTACCTGCCTCATTTTCCGAATAATCTTTTATTATCCGGTTTACAAAATACATCTGATACTCATCCGAATGTTTAGCCGGCAGCCTGCCCCTGAAATTACATATAAAAAAATCTTTTACTATATTATATGTTTCACCCGAAATATTAATCTTATTAACCTCTCCAGAAGACTCCAGCCTTTTTGTCGTATTAACCGTTTCTCCCCAAACATCATAGGCAAATTTATTTTTACCGACAACACCTGCTATTATTTCACCTGTATGAATACCTATTCTTATTTCACTAAGCCACTGATTTTTCGCAGCTTTTTTAATAAACTCCACTATTTCGAATGCAGCCAGTATTGCATCAAAAGGATTGGTTTTATTTGGTTGAGGGATGCCGCCCACACACATATATGCATCACCCATTGTTTTGATCTTTTCAAGGTCATGACGGGCGCATACTTCATCAAAATAACAAAAACTCCTGTCAAGTTCATTCAAAAGATGCAAAGGATTTATAAACTGAGAAGTTTTACTGAAATCTTTAAAATCCATAAACATAACCGTAGCCTGTTCATAATATTGTACACGCACACTGCCGTGCATCTTAAGCTCCTGCGCTACCTGAAAAGGTAAAATGTTACGTAATAATTTATCAGACTTCTCCTTTTCAATCTCAAGACTCTTCCTCTGATTAGCTATCTCAAAAGTGCGCTCCCTTACTACTTTTTCCAGGTTTTTCTTGGCTTTTACCAGTTGACGGTTGGTGAGCTGTATTATCAGGTAAATAACAACAATAATAGAAAGCAGATATATAACATAAGCTGTTTGTGTTCTATGCCAGAGAATGGTGGTCTTATTAATCGACCAGTTCTGATCGCGGGTTTCTTGTCCGTATATATAATCATTCTCAAATACCCGTGCCGACCCATTAACTGCCGGTTCCGGCAACATGATAAATGCTGCAAAGAACAACAACATAAACATCAATGCTAGTTTGAAAAATCCTGACTTTATTGACATTATTTTATAAAATCCTTTAAAAATTTTCCAAAAATAACAAATAAGTAATACAATTTACTCAACACTACTACTTAAATAATTTTTTTTCAGATACAACATATGTTATGATTTTTTATTTGACTAAAAAACCGTTGTTTCCATGAACAATAATTTTGTACATTTTATAGCTGAAAAAGGCAGATATTTTATACTTTAGCAAAACCGAACAATAAAAAATTATAATTATATGATCACCGAGCAATTGATAAACCCCGGAAGCATAGTAGTAGTAGGGGGTTCAAATGACATCACCAAACCCGGCGGTAAGGTTTTGAAAAATATTATTGACGGTAACTTTTCCGGCGATATTTATGTAACCAACATAAAGGAAGATGAGGTGCAAGGTTTGAAAAGTTATAAGGATGTGTCGGAACTGCCTGAGGCAGATCTGGCAGTAATAGCCATTGCTGCACGTTTTGTTACAGATGTTGTGGATTTTCTTGCCCGTCAGAAAAACACACGGGCTTTCATAATATTTTCTGCAGGTTTCAGTGAAGAAAGTGAAGAGGGCAAAAAGCTGGAAAAAGAACTTGTTGAAATTGTCAACAGTGTTAACGGAACCCTTATAGGGCCTAATTGTATAGGTGTGCTGACACCCCAACACAGCAGTGTATTTACATATCCCATTCCAAAACTGACTTCACAGGGATGTGATTTTATTTCGGGATCAGGGGCAACTGCCTGCTTTATTATGGAAGCAGGAATTCCCAACGGTCTGACTTTTGCCAATGTTTTTTCTGTTGGCAACAGTGCACAGGTCGGTGTGGAAGAGGTCCTTAAATACCTTGATGAAACTTTTGACAACGAGAAAAGCTCAAAAGTCAAGCTCTTATACATTGAGAACATTTCAAAGCCCCGAATGTTGTTAAAGCATGCATCGTCATTGATCCGCAAGGGGTGTAAGGTAGCCGCCGTGAAGGCGGGTTCATCGGAAGCAGGCAGCCGTGCCGCATCATCCCATACAGGAGCACTCGCCACCTCTGATGACGCTGTCGATGCACTTTTTAAAAAAGCCGGTATTGTAAGATGTCACGGACGTGAAGAGCTTATTAATGTTGCATCTGTCTTTATGCACCCGCAAACGAAAGGAAACAAAATTGCTGTCATAACACATGCCGGCGGCCCGGCAGTCATGCTGACAGATCAACTGGAAAAAGAAGGCATGGAAGTACCATATATTGACACTCCCGAAAGCCAGGAATTGTTAACACATCTCTTTCCCGGATCATCCGTCAGCAACCCGATAGATTTTCTGGCAACAGGAACAGCCGAACAGCTTGGAATAATTATAGATTACGTCAATGAAAAATTCAAAAATATCGATGCAATGATAGTTATATTCGGAACCCCGGGTCTGTTCCCCGTATTCAATGTTTATGATCTGCTTGACAAAAAGATCAAGGAAAGCAAAAAACCCCTGTTTGCAGTTCTGCCTTCAGTGCTGACCGCCAAAGAAGAAGTTGACGACTTCATCTCAAAAGGTAACATTAATTTCCCCGACGAAGTTGCCCTTGGAAAAGCTTTATGTAAAGTATACAAAACACCTCCACCTGATGAAGAAGTTTTTGAAAGACCCCAAATAAACAGTTCAAAAATCAGGGAAATCGTTGATAACTCACCTGATGGATACCTGGAACAGCAAAAAGTGCTACAGCTGCTTGATGCTGCACAAATCCCCAGGGCAGAAGAGGCAATAGCAAAAACCGTTGAAGAAGCCGTTGAAGCTGCCGAAAAATCAGGCCTGCCCGTTGCAATGAAGGTAATAGGACCGGTTCATAAATCTGATGTGGGAGGAGTAATACTGAACGTCAAAAATATTGAATCGGTAAAAAAAGAGTTTGAAAAATTGATGGATATCAAAGATACAACTGCCGTTTTGATGCAACCGATGCTGTCAGGTATGGAAGTTTTTGCAGGTGCTAAATATGAAGAAAATTTCGGTCATATGATACTTTGCGGCATGGGTGGTATTTTCATAGAAGTACTGAAAGATGTCAGCATGTGGCTTGCCCCGGTAAATGAAAATATCGCAACAAAAATGATACAAAACCTGAAAAGCTATGGAATAATAAAAGGTACGAGGGGGCAGGAGGGTGTTAACGTAAAGCTCTTCGCAGATGTATTGGTAAGGTTGTCAGCACTCGTTGAAGCAGCACCCGAAATATATGAGCTTGATCTGAACCCCTTGCTTGGAAATCCGGAAAAGGTTATAGCCGTAGACGCCAGAATGAATTTGAAAAAAAACGTTTAAGTTAAGTATATATATTAAAGTTAAGATAAGAAATATGACAAAACCGGTAATATTGGTTACCAATGATGATGGTATTATGGCTCCCGGTATCCGCAATCTGATTCATTTCATGATGCCGCTTGGTGAAGTTGTAGTGGTGGCGCCCGATAAGCCGCAAAGCGGCACCGGACATGCCGTAACAACAAGCAACCCACTGCGACTCGAACGAATCTTAAAAGATTATCCGCCCCTTGAATATAGTTGTAGCGGAACACCGGTAGACTGTGTTAAAATAGCCGTCAATAAAATATTGAAAAGAAAACCCGACTTGATAGTATCAGGAATCAATCACGGATCAAATTCATCTATCAATGTGATATATTCAGGAACCATGTCGGCAGCAATAGAAGGAGCAATGGAAAACATTCCGTCAATAGGTTTTTCACTGCTCGACTTCAGCTTTGATGCCGACTTTGTTTCTGCAAAAAAATATGTCATATCAATTGCCAAAAATGTTTTAAAACACGGCCTTCCAAAAGGAACCTGCCTAAACGTAAACATACCGGCAGTCAAAGAAAATGAGCTGAAAGGTGTTAAAGTATGCCGGCAGGCACGGGCAAACTGGGAAGAAAATTTTGACCATCGGCAAGACCCAAGTGGCAAAGATTATTACTGGCTGACAGGTGAATTTAAACTGCACGAAAACAACAACGAAACTGACGAGTGGGCTTTGAGTAAAAATTATATCTCGGTCGTTCCCGTTCAATTTGACTTTACGGCACACAAAGTCATACCCGAAATAAAAAGCTGGAACTTTAATGCTTAAAAAAGATAATTGGTTTCTGGGCATAATTATAGGTATATTGGTGCCTGCAATAATATTCGCAGTACTATTCCTTATCACCAGTATACTGGATATACATTACCCGAAAAAAGTATTCCTGAAACCGAAAAATATACCCCTGATAGCCATATTTTTCAACATGATCCCTTTCCGGTATTATATGGTAAATTTGAAATACGACAAAACAGGAAGGGGAATATTGATGGTAACTATCATTTATGCAATAATATTTTTTTTCATTAAGATTCAATCATAAATAAGTAAAAATGGTATTTTTACACAGCTCAAAAATATAATCTGATTAACCCGTAAACTATAGTTGAGAATGCCGGGTGACGGGTAACGAGTGGTGGCAGGTAATCGGTAATCGGTATAAAATATACGTATTCCGATACATTAATAAATTTGTAATTTAAAAGCAACCTTTTGAATTTGGGATGTGATCACATAGTGTTTGATATTATTTGTGTTCGTTATCTCGTTCTGCCCGGCAGAGATTTGCGATTTTAAAATTAAAATTAGTTTTGAAATTTTATGAATAATTCAGAATAGTTATATATCGGCTTAAAAAACCATCAAACAGAAACATATGAAGTATTATATTATAGCCGGGGAAGCATCAGGTGATCTTCATGGAGCAAACCTTATGAAGCATTTGAAGCAACTTGACAGTGAGGCTGTCTTCAGGTGCTGGGGTGGCGACAGGATGAAAGCACAGGGAGGCAGTTTGATCAAGCATTATAATGACCTTTCCTATATGGGTTTCTGGGAAGTGTTGATAAATATACATACTATTCTGAAACATATCAGTTTTTGCAAAGCCGACATCTTGAAATGGAAACCCGATGCAGTGATACTTATCGACTACCCCGGTTTTAACCTGCGAATTGCCGGGTATGTCAAAAAAAACAACATAAAAGTTATATATTATATCTCACCGCAAATATGGGCATGGAAACAATCGCGGATAAAAAAGATCAAACGGCGGGGAGATAAAATGCTGGTTATCCTACCTTTTGAAAAAGCTTTCTATAAAAAATTCAACTACGAAGTGAAATTTACAGGTCATCCCCTGATAGACGCCATTGAAAGCGAGAAAAAAAAATTTGTGTCAACTCAAAACTTTTTATCGGATAACAACTTGCCTGACAAGCCGGTTATTGCCATCTTGCCCGGCAGCAGAAAACAAGAGATATCCAAGATGCTCAAAATCATGGCGAAAATCGTCAAATTCTTCCCCGACTATCAGTTTGTAATAGCAGGCATTTCATCACATTCATCTGCTTTTTACGAACGATTTTTAAAAAAATCAAATGTTGCCATAGTATTTGATCAAACCTACCAGATTTTACAAAGTGCATCGGCAGCCATTGTGGCAAGCGGAACCGCCACCCTCGAAGCCGCCTTGTTTAAAACTCCACAGGTTGTATGTTATAAAGCAGGAAAAATATCATACCAGATAGCCAGAAAACTGATAAAGGTAAAATATATATCGCTGGTTAACCTTGTTATGGACAAGATCGTCGTCAAAGAACTCATCCAAAAGGATTTCAATTCCCAGATCCTGAAAAAAGAGCTTGACAAATTACTGAATGATGAACAATACCGAAATACTATGCTCAAAGGATATGCCGAAATGCAGAATAAGCTTGGCGGACCCGGAGCATCAAAAAAAGCCTCAAAGTTCATATATAAATATCTTGTGGAAGAATGACCAAAATTATTGTTGCCGCCATAATTTGCATCCTATTATCCGTAAAATCATCAAATAACCCCTGTCCTGAAACAATACGTATAGGGCTTTTCAGCGAATATCAAATCAAAGGCTTCTCATTTTCAGCCCTCGAAGGCAATTACTATATCATCGACAACAAGGGAAATACGCTCAGAAAAATGAAACCATATGACCATCTGACGGTTGAACTAAAAAATAACAAAATCAGGCTCTCCTTCAAAAAAGATACTCTCTTTGTAAATAATAACATTACCTTTGCCGGGCAATCATTCAAAAACACTTTTCTGATAAACCCCTCAAACAAAAACATCTATTATCGTATATACGATGACGACCTGATAATAAACAACAACTTCACAAGTCTTACAATAATAAACCATGTACCGTTCGAAAATTATATTGCCGGAGTTGTAGAGTCCGAATCAGGTTTTGGCAAGCATCCCGAATATTACAATCTGCAGGCAACCATCAGCCGCACCTATGCTGTAAAAAACCTTTATCGCCATATTCACGAAGGATTTAACCTGTGCGATGAAGTCCATTGCCAGGCATATTACGGCAAATCAATTTATCCCGATATAGTTTTTGCAACTGATTATACCCGAAGCGATATAATAACCGATTACCACGGACAACCAATCAATGCAGTTTTTCATGCCAATTGCGGCGGAATGACACTAAATTCGGAAAATGTCTGGTCAAATGAATCACCCCACCTGAAAGCCGTAGCAGATACTTTCTGCAGTAAAAAACCCGGCGCCCTGTGGGAAAAAACAATACCAAAAAAACTATTGTACCAATACCTGCAAAACAACCTTGGAAATAAACTTAACGACAGCATTGCCGAAAATATATACAATTTCACCCAAAAACAACGAAAATATTACCTCGACCCGTATAAAACAATACATCTTGCCAGGTTCAGAAACGACTTCGAATTGCGCTCAACATTCTTCGACATAATCCCCACCGACGACAACCTGCTTATAACAGGCAAAGGATACGGTCATGGCGTCGGTCTTTGCCAGGAAGGTGCAATGAGAATGGCTGAAAAAGGATTAAGCAGAGATTCGATCATCAGGTTTTATTATAAAAATGCCTTCCTGAAAATTTATGAATAATAAAAAGTGAAAAGATCAAACCGCATTTAACAGTTAGTATGTTAATATCTTTTTACAAGCTTTTCCATAATAAGGTCATAAAATTATACTTTTTTTGATTTTTTTAACAAAAGTATGCTATATTAGCTTTCGCTTTTGACCTAAAACCGATAACCAAATCATGCCCGACATATCGCAAATACCGTTGGTCAGGATTTTTATGCCCTTTCTGGCAGGCATAATATCCTCAACTTCTTTCAATATTAACATGACTAACGGGCTATTCCTTTCAGCAACCTTTATACTTGTTATTTTACTGCTCTTCATAAAAAAGACTTGCAAAACAAACTATGAAAAACGCTGGGTGTTTGGTATTCTGATCTTCATTTTTTTCTTTTCAGCGGGAAATATAATTACGGTAAATCACAATGAATTGAACCGCACAGATCATTTCAGCCACTATTTGGAGAACGAAGGTTATACAACATTACAGATTATTGAGCCGGTTTCTGAGAGGGAAAATTCTTACCGGGCAATATGCCGTGTAAATAAAATGATCTCCGACACCATAGCCAATAAAGTTACGGGCAAGGTAATGCTTTACCTTGAAAAGGACAGTATTGCATCTGCCTTAAAATACGGAGATAAAATCATAACAACTAACAGGTTCAACGCCGTCAGTCCGCCGCAAAACCCACATCAATTCAATTATAAACGGTTTCTTGCTTTCAGCAATATTCATTACCAGGGTTACAGGTCAGGTGGTCATTACAAGGTAATTGCCTCCGGTCGGGGCAACATTTTAAAATCGGCGGCACTGCGGCTCAGGGAAAATGCTATGAACACGCTGCTTGAACATGATGTCAGGGATCGCGAATTTGCCGTTCTCTCGGCCCTTCTGCTGGGCTACCGCGAATATATTGACGATGACCTGCGCCGTGAATTCGCCGGAGCAGGCGCTATGCATATCCTGTGTGTATCAGGACTGCACGTGGGAATTATATACCTTATCCTTAACAGCCTGTTCTCATTTTTTAATAAGATAAAGTACGGAAAAACTATAAAAACCATAATTATCATAATATTAATATGGTTTTATGCCACACTTACCGGCTTTTCACCATCAGTTCTCAGGGCTGCCACAATGTTTTCATTTGTCGCAGCCGCAAAAAGCCTAAACAGGTATTCCAACATATACAATACTCTTGCAGCTTCCGCTTTTATCCTGACAATAATTGACCCCTACATAGTGACAAAAATAGGCTTTCAACTTTCATACCTGGCTGTTATAAGCATCGTAACAATTCAACCTTACCTGTATAAACCGGTATATGTAAAAAATAAAATCCTGGATAAAGCATGGGCAATAATAACAGTATCAATAGCAGCACAAATAGCCACAGGACCACTTGCAATATTCTATTTTAACCAGTTTCCGAATTACTTTATCCTCACAAACCTGGCTGTTATACCTCTGGCAAGCATAATAATATATACGGCATTGACATTCCTTGCAGTCTCACCGATAAGCATTTTAGCCGACTTTTTCGCAAAAGCACTCTCTTTCTTCGTATTTCTTATGCACAAAAGCGTCCGGTTAATCGAAGGATTACCTTACTCAAATATCCAAAATGCCAGTATAAACCTTGGCGAAACACTCATCATTTTCTTGCTGATAATAACTGCTTCAGGATTTTTAATATATAAATCAAAATTCTGCCTTAAATTGGTGTTGCCGGCAATACTTCTGATAACAGTATCTTTCTCAACAAAAAGCATAATCCATCAACGACAAAACTCATTTGTTGTCTACAGCATAAACAATAATACGGCAATCGACATTATCTCCGGCAAAAATTGTATATTTCTCTCTTGCGAGAGCATGCATTCGGACGGCAAACGCAATATCGATTTTAATATCGCACAAAACCGTATAAAAAAAGGTGTTAAAAATACCAACAGGTCAATCATCGGAAAAAAGATCGACGGTTTTTCAGAACCATATTTCTGGAACACTAACGATTATTATATGTTTTATGATACCAGATTCAAAATAATAACAGGATATGAACAGATTGAAACAGACCGGAATGACAGCATACCACGTATAAAACTTGATTACCTTATCGTGACTCAAAACCCATGGCTTGATATTACTGACCTGAAACATATTTATGATTTTGAAAAAATAATTTTTGACTCTTCCAATCCGTTCTGGAAAATAAACCGGTGGATTGAAGAATGTGATGCTTTAGGTATCAGATACTGGTCAACACGTCATCAGGGTGCATATTTACGAAACCTGTAATACTATTTTGGCAAAATTTTTGTTATTATAAAAAACACTAACGGTAAGACCGTAATATCACGTAATATCATACATTATTGACACCTATAAAAAAATCAAGTATCTTTGCACTGGGAAAATATAACATCATTAATTTGATAACAGCTTAATTAAGGCGAATAAACCAAATTCAATAAAAATGAAATACAAAACAAAATTAACAATACTGATAAGTTCAATATTTTTCTTTGTTCAGACAGTAAATTTGTATTGTCAGACTGCGGAAGAGTTTGCAATGATGGCATCGGAGAAAATGGAGGAGGCTGATTATGAGGAAGCCATAGAAGATTTTTCAAATGCAATACGTTTGCAGCCTGATTATGATATTTTATACCGGGCATATTTTGGCAGGGCTTTTTGCAAATTCCAGCTTGGTGATTATGAGGGAGCAAAAAACGATTTAGATCGTTCAATACGCGAATTTGCCAACGATCCTGAAGTATTTTTTTGGCGTGCATACACCAAATACAAACTGAGGTATCCGGCAAGTTCGGAAATAGCTGATTATAACCGTGCCATACTATTAAACCCGAATTATGCCGAAGCATACTTCAACAGGGGTCAGGCCAAAATTAAAAACCGCCAGTTGAGGGCCGCCTGTACCGACTTGCGGAAAGCCTACGAACTGGGTTACGAAGAAGCCAAACCTCACATAAGAATACATTGCGGAAAACCATAATACCTGCAAAACTGCCGGAATAACAAAATCCGGTTATATACGGCAATCCTGTTCCATTTATCATATAAGCAAATTCTCAACCTTTTCTCCTGTCAATAAAAGTAACAGGTTTACGGCTTTCTTCAGGAAAGGATAAGCGCTGGATGTTTTCGACCGTATCAAAAACAACCCGGGGCGACACTCTGATATTTGCACGGAAATGATCCTTTATTGTCTTCTCAAAATCTTCGGGTATGTTGTCGCAACCAACCCTGAGCAGGATCTCGTCGGTGCCTATGTCATTCGTATAAACCTCAATAATGTAGTTTTTAATACCGGGTATTTCGGCAAGAATATCGTACAAGGCGGGGGGATAAAGTGATGTTCCCTTAAACTTTATCATTTGTTGTTTTCTTCCTATAACGATGCCAAGGCGCATGGTGGTTCTTCCGCATTCACAAGGCTCATAAAAAGCATTGCATACATCGCCGGTCTTGAAGCGTAATAATGGCATTCCTTCCACACCTAATGTTGTAACCGTCACTTCACCCGGCTCACCCTCAGGTACAACCTTGTCATTGTCATCAAGCAACTCCACGATAATAAGCTCCGGGTGGTGATGCCCTCCCCTCCCCCTGAAACACTCGGTAAAAGCCGTGCCCATCTCTGTCGATGCATAGGTGGAGTAAAGCTCAATATCCCACTCCTCTTTTATCCTTCGCCCCAATGTTGTTAAAGTAAAATCAGGCGTACGCAAAGCTTCACCGATACAAACAGCTTTCTTTACCGACGACCGCCTGTGATCAATACCATTCTCTTCGGCATATTCAACAAGCTTCAGTATAAAAGAAGGTACTGCTATCAGCACTGTCGGGTTCATCCTTTTAATCGAATCCCATTGCAGTTGAGGTATCCCGGCTCCAACCCTTACTATCCCGGCCCCAAGCCTGCGTGCCCCGAGAAAATATGCCAGGCCTGCCATAAAACGCTTATCCATGGTCGTTGTAAGCTGGAAAATATCATCATCGGTACAACCGGCACATGCAAAAGAAATAGCCTCATTGTAAGCAAGCCTGTCAAGGTCTCTATCGGTCATAGCAAACGTAACAGGATCACCCAAGGTGCCCGATGTGGTTATGTAATCAATGATCTTATCTCTTTCCACACAAATGAAATCATCGTTGTACAACTGTATATCCTGCTTGGTGGTAACAGGAATATGCTCAAGGTCTTCAAGCTTCAGAATACTGTCAGTGTTAATATTATGCTTTTCAAATAACCGCTTGTAAAACCTCGACCTGGAGTTAAGATAACTCAAATGGTCCTGAAGTCTCTGTTCCTGGAATTTTTTTATCCTTTCCCCCGATTGTGTCTCTATTTCCGGTAACATGATATTATCTCTTTTCACATTCTTCCATCTGCCTTTTAATGGCCCTTCTGAAAGCAAAGTTATCAATTTCTTTGTTCAATCCAATCTTATAATATTTGACCGCGCTTTCACAATCACCCCGCGATTTGTAATAGTTGCCCGCCAGCTTGTAAGTTTTGAAAAAGTTTTCGTTGGTAGTTATAAAATATGAAATGGTGTCATTACAAACAATTTCATTGCCAGCAATAGAGCGGTTTATCTTATCGTAAAGCCTTTGATAATCTTCGAATAACTTAAACTGTTCCGACAACAGGAAAGTATCCTTTGGGATCTTCTTCCTGCTGATATTCTCTATCTCACTATCGAATATTTTATTCATATCATATTCAATAAAAGGCCCCATGATATAGGGTCTGGTTGATACCATAAATTTTCTTTTGTCAGGTCTGAAAATTATTGCGTGGTGTGCAATAAACTGGTTGATTGTTTTTTCGTTACCTATGCCTATATCCTCACCACTTAATCCCCTGAAGTTGCGTAAAATAGCGGAAACATCACAGACTGTCAGTTCACCTTTTTGTTCAACAAGCTCTTTGAGTCTTTTGAAGCGATAAGCTGTAGCTGTTTCTTTCATATGCTTAAGGTTTATTTCATCAGAGGCAAAAGTTTCGGACTGAAAATGGTTTGTACAGAGTATAAAAGTGGTATCGGGCACGACCAGCCCTGATTTTTGGGGTGATTTTTCAATTATCACGCTCATGTTGTCTTTGGCAGAAGTGATCATGAACGATTCGCTCACAAAGACCTGGTGCTTTTCGGCAATAGCACATGCTTCTTCGATATTTGATGCATACTGCAGGATATCTCTTGCCACTATCGTTACGGGTGTTGAAGAAGATGCCGGCAAATGAGATTTGCCCGCGTTAATAGTAACTGCCAGCCCTTCGATGTTCATCCCCGACACTACACCTATCATACCACCCCAGGTTATAAAACCGAAAGGAATACCTTTTTCAGGTCTGACAAATTTGACGATAATATTCTCAGCAAATTCTTCACCAAAATAAAAATCAAAATTACGACCGGCAATCATTCTACCATCAGCGGTTTTATTATTCCATGCTGCAAATGAGGTGCATCCAAGCTGCAGGTCAATATCATCTACAAGCTCATAATCGAGCAACGCATGCCCTATATCATGTGCAGCGTGATAATTCATCATTCTGGTATAAGGTCTTCCAATATAATTAAAATCATCGGAGGCGGATTTGGAAATGCCGTAGATCTCTTTAAGATATTCTTCGGGAATATGATTGTCGAGGTTCCTGTTAAAGTAGCCTATCATTATCCTCAGAAAGTGCAGGTATATCCTTGATGGTACGACCCTTGTAATCTGCTCTACAAACACCTCTTCCTGATACCTCACAAGGTCTTTGGCAAGCTCCCCGGATATCCTGCCCCTTTCATAAGCTTCCCCCTCAACGTACATCTCCCACAACCCAAATTCATTCTGCTGCAGCCAGCTACTGCCTATCATTCGCCTGCCATCAACTTCAACAAGGGCTTCCAAAGTAATCTCCTCCACTTCCGGCGGAGTAACACGTGTGACCACACTCAGATAGAAAGCAATAAAAAGTATAATTGCAACAATGATTATAACTGTGTACTTCAGGATTTTAAAAAAAATTTTCATTTGTATAAAATGTATTTAACGTACTGATTTCTAACAAAGTATATTTATTAATATTTGCGTTTTTAGTTCTTAACCCATGGAACCCTCATGCTTTATTGTTCCCTTCGGTCACGAGATCGCTATCGCTAAGTTCATGTTCTTTTGTGAACGTTTAGTTAATGAGGGTTTCATCATAACAAAATCATTGAATTTAGAATATTTAATACCGATTACCGATACCGGTTACCGGTTATCTCTTAAATTACACATGTGCATTAATTTCCTTATCATATTCCTCATTAATTTTCCTGATTATATAATTAACCCCGACGAATTCCCCGCAAGTCAGCAGGCCGCTTATAGACACTCCCAACATTCCGTGCAGGTTGAGGTTTTGACCTGTAAGATAGAGGTTTGGCACTTTGGTGCGGGGGAAAATATAGCTTTCATAGGGTTTATTGCAATCGCGCATAATACCGAAGATACTGCCCCTGCGGGTTGCTGTATAATCCCTCAGGGTCAGCGGTGTTGATGTATAATAAACCTTTATTTTATTTCTGATGCCCGGAAACCTCGTCTCTACAAAGTCCAGCAACTTTTGCGCCTTTTCCTCTTTAAAAGCCTCATAATCTTCACCCCTGTTTCTTGAAACAGTGTTCTCCCATGGTTTAACCTCATCGTAATCCATATATGTCATTATCGAAAAACCCCGTGTAAACTTTTCATCAATAGTATCAGCCAGCGGATACATCCCAAAATACTGCGGAAACCGGTCTTTATCATAATTCCCGGCTGCCCACACATCATCATCCTTATGACAGTAATAATTAGAATTGAGATATCCCATCGCCCTTTCTTTTAGAACCGCATATATCGCAAATGAAGATATGGTGTTGGGTAATCTCTGCAAACGCTTCCTGTAAACCTTTCTCACCAAACCCGGTGGAACAAGCTTTATGGTATTGTAAGGATGCATGTTGGATATGAAAAAATCAGCATGAAACAATTCGCCTGAACATGTTTTCACAGCTTTGATCTTTTTCTTATCATCAAAGATAAACTTCATCACTTCACTGTTTTTAAATGCTTCACCACCGTTATTTTCGATGTTTTCAACGAATGCATCAGCTACCTGCCCGCTTCCGTCAACAAACCGGTAAGCGCTTTCTATGTAATGATTATTGATGAGCGCATGAACATACATGGAGGTTTTATCCCTCTCGCCAGCATACAAAATATTCAAGGCTGAAAAGTAATTCTGTAGTCTTTGATCAGAAGTGAGAGTCCTTAAGTGAGAAAAAACATTTTCATTGAGAGAGTCAACATTAAATATTTGCGACATATCAACCTCCCTCAGATTGTAAGGATCTATACCTTGTGCCACCTGCCTGATCTTTTTACCGTATGCCTTCAGTGTGTTATACTTGCCGGGGAAATATTTAGCAGCGGTTTCCACAAAATTATCATACCCCATTGCGTAAGGATATTCATTGTCTTTTATAAATATGCGGTCGAAACCGTTTTCATCAAGCCTACGGTATTTAACCTTTCCCAAAAGTCCGAAATAATTGAAAAACTTATGCAACACCTGTCCTTTGTCGAGGCTGCCGACATAATGCATACCCGTGTCGAACTCCACGCCGTTTCTTCTGAACGTTTGCAGGTTACCGCCAAATTTGTGATGCTTTTCAAGGATGGTCACCTTAAACCCTTCCCTCGAAAGAATATACCCGCAAATCAACCCTCCCAGGCCGCTGCCGATGATCAGTATATGGGGATTTCTGTCCATATGTTTGATTTTTTGATATAGAAAAACGGGTAATATGTGATGACTTCCGACTTGCTGTACGAAAATTGCCTGTTATCAGCAAAACTGATGCACCATAACTTTCCCTCATAACCGGCCTTCAATAAAAGAAAATGCAAATTTAGTAATTTTTGCAGGCAGGCTTTAGCAAGTCTTAATATACTATAAATTATCCGATCCCGGTATATCCTGCAAATAACTTTCCCCGGTTTTTAATGTATTTAATATTTTTTTTAAATCCTGCCTTATCATATCAATATCCTCCTGCCTTTCGGCTATAGCGTAAAATCGAAAATGAAGCCCTTCCGAAATTATATTTGAAAAAGCAATTTTATCATTCTCAGGAACTGTGCGGATAGGTTTATCAACAGGGTTTACCGTTATCCAAAGCTCATAATTCAACTCATTACGGCTTAAACCATAAACGATTACATTTTCAGGTGTAAACGGCAGGTGTTTGCGTATGCGTTTGCTTACAATTCTTTTATCACTGATAAAATCAAAATCGCCCGATGTTTTAAAATGTAACTTAAGACTATCATTAATAACGCTGATATACTCACCGTTAAAATATTTGTTGGCGGTAAAATGTTCATGTATCGAAGCCATGCTGCCTGAAGAAAAGCCCGTTAAAAACAGCAGCAGAATAAAGGCTTTCAATATTCTTATTAACGCTTTATTGTTGAAGTATTGCATTAGTATAAAAAATTAAATATTCGATTTTTGAATATATTATAATAGATAAAAAATGCCATTTTTGGTTTTTAAGCCACTGAACCCTAACACTTTGTTATTTAAGTTGATAATTTATCATCAATTATCATACCGCATTATTTCTTAAAATGAAAACCTGGTTGGAAGTAGCTTTTAAATAATCTTTGACCTGAAAACTCATATTTTTCTCCTCTGCTATTTGTTGGATCATTGAACCCGAGATAAAAGATAATTTATGTTTCGTTTTATTAAATCCAAATCCTGTTGAAAAGAACTCTGAAAGAACCGTCAATGTATGTTTTTTCCTGATATCTTTGTTTCCCTCTCTTATTATGACCATTCCTCCGGGGTTGAGCCTGTCAATGTATTTTTCTATTAATTGCTTCTGCCTTTCGGTTGATATATAATGCAAAACGTCATAAAGTATAAAAACATCGTAAAAGCCGGGTTGATAAAAGGTAATGTCAGCACATTCGAAATCAATATTATTCTGTTCTTCGGAAAGAGTATACCTTGCAACATCTATTTTTTCTTCATCATAATCAACTCCTTTTATAAATCTGTCTTTTCCGGTAAGTGAAAGCATATTTGCCAACATTCCCATTCCGCATCCTCCATCAAAAATTTTTGCATTGCGTGGTATCAATTCATCAAACAATTTATAATTATTTTCAAGCTTAAGTTTGATTTTTACATAATATTCCATTACCGGTCCTTTAAACCTGTACTTGTTGAGCAGCTCATTCCGGTAGAACTCTGTGTTTCGTTCTTCTTCCCTGATCTTTTCAAACTCACTCCTGTACATACTGCAATAAGCTTTAGCCCTTTGGGAATAGTTGTCTCCAAACTTATCATACCGGAACCTGCCCAAAAGGCGGTAATTCACTTGGTAAAACCGGCCTACATAACATCCGGGCGGCAGTATTTCATAGTAACCGTGAAATATTATTGCCGTAATATCCGCTTTAAGCTGTTCGGCAAAATAAAAAGCCCCTTTGTGGAATCTTCTGATCTTTCCGGTTCGCGTCCTGGTACCCTCCGGAAATATCAGTATCGAATTTCCTTCCTCCAGCGCTCTCCTTAAAGCCGGAAGGGTATCTCTGTAATTTCTTTCAACATTTATATGACCGGCATACCTGACCAACTGACCTGTGAAAAAATTATTCCATACCCAGCCCGATACCATTATTACAATTTTCGGGGTAAAAGACATAAAACGCAATAAATCCAGCAACGATTGATGATTGCTGATTATAACTGAAGGTTTTTCAAATGTTCTTTTGTTTATACCTTCAACTTTTTTGGGAATAAAAAGATCCGATACGTTCATCAATATTTTACACGCAAAGCAAGCCAAACACCTGTACCAGTATTTTTTCTTTGAAACCTTAACGGGCAATAATTTAAAAAACAAGATCAATATTGACAGCAGTATCGAAACAAGACCGAAATAAAAAAACCCCATGGCTGTTATCACCATTCTGAAAAAACTTATCGGGTTTCTCCTCTTTTTACCTTTGAAATAAAACAGCTTGTCAAACAAAAGCGGTTGTACGGTAAATGCTATCAGCACCACCGAACTTATACCTATGACAGATAGCAGGGCGATGGATTTTAGTGCCGGATGTTTGGCCAAAATCAGCACTCCTAACCCTATAAGAGTGCTGATGCACGATAACAGTATTGAACTTTTATAGGAAATGATGTTTTTTGAGCCGAATTTATACCTGTGCAACAAACCTTTCGTGACAAATATGGAATAGTCTATACCAAGCCCGAATATAAAAGCCGAAATTATAACATTGAAAATGTTGAATTTGATATCAAACAGACCCATTATGCCTATTGTCCATCCCCAGCTCAATGCCATAGGGAGGAATGTGATTGCAGCAAGCTCTATCCTGCCAAGGAAAAAAAGTATTATAAGGAAAACAACCAAAAGCGACACACCAATGAACCGGTTAAAATCATTTTTCAGTAATTCAAAAAGGCTCTGTGCTATTGATCTTTTATCAAAGACAAGGGTATTTTCTTTGCCGCTTAAGTGTTTATTAACTGCCTTTTTAATTTCTTCCTCACCGGCTCTTATCAGATTTGCCACCATAACACGGTTTGGAGTATGGATGATGAAATTTTCGGTGATCAGTTCCATTTTTTTGGCAAGCTCTTCCGGCGAAACAACATCATAATCCTTCTCTATCATCCGGAAAAAACCCTGATATGCTTTTTCATTGAAATGAAACTTGCCGCCGGCCTTACGCATATACTGTTTAACTTCGCTTATCCTTTCATCCGTCCAGAAATCTTCCCACATCCCGATATTTTCTTTCTGAATTTTCTTTGACGGTATTATGCGCGAAACGGAATAGTAAGCTTCGAAAACATTTTCGCCCTGCAGCTTTTGCAATTCTCCGACTATTTTTCTGTTATGTTCAAGCGATTCATCAAGGGTTTTTCCTTCCGCCATAACATAAACCGTTGTTTCCGTAACATCGGAGATCTGCTTAAGCCTTTTATCAGCTGCTGCCAGCTCTTCAGTCATATAACCCGACTCTTCAATGTTTTCCTCAAAGCCGGTATATTGAGTAAAATACAATAAAAAAACCGAAACTACCAGTATCGTGATCACCAGGGGCTTTACATTCTGGAATTCGAATTCGGCTATTTTTTCAATGAAGGTTCGCCTGTATAACTTTCCTTCGGTGTATTGTTTGTTTTTTACAAGTTGCGGTATAAATATCAGGGCGCCAATTGCGGCACCGATAACAGCTACGGAGGCAAAAACAGCAAGGTCTCTCAATGCAGGTGATGTTATAAGTACCAGGCATAAAAAAGCCGTTGTGGTGGTAAAACCACTTATCATAACCGGCTCGGCTATGGCTTTCAAGGTCTTTTCCGACAAACCCGAGTGCTTGTGATGCGTCAAAAAATGCAACGAAAAATCAACTGTAATGCCTAAAAGCACCGAACCTATGGCAAGCGACAAAGCAGATATTTCGGGTTTGAAAACAGCAAAAAAAAGCAATGCCATAATACCCCCGACAACCGCCGGAACAAATATCAGCAAAATGCTACGTACACGCTGAAAAAAGAAAAGCATCAGAAAAACCAGCAAAACGAAGGCTATGGATACCGTAAGCTTAATATCATCCTTTATTTGACGTGTATTGGCAATTGCAACCGGCACCGAACCATAAAAATCTATTTTAATCTCCGGATGAACTTTTTCAAAGTCTTTGGTTATTCTTTCCAGTTCGCTGACAAAATGTTCGTTTTCCGCTGTACTGTGAGCATCATGGGGTAAAACAAAGAATAAAACATTACGTTTATCCGCGGTAATAAGAAAGTTATTATACACCTCAAGCCCCTCCTCCAGTTGAACATCCTTTAATATCTCAAGCCTGGGCATTACTATATGCAATGGGTCGTAAAGCAAAAAATCGCGGGTCACCATAGATACAGGAGATATTAACGACCTGAAGTTTTGTTCCATTTTGGATTCTATGCCTTCGTACGTGAGCAGCGTATCAAGCTTGCGATAGTCGGCACTGTCAAGGTAAAAAGGTATGTTATGGTAAAACAGCTCAAAAGCATCCAAAAATAACTGCTCGTCAGCTCCCGATGTTATTGACCTGACATAGCCCGGTTTCAGATAATAACCAATGCTGTCGGTAAGCTCTGAAGCCACCGAGGTCAACATGACGGGATCTGCTTCGAGCAAGGTGTCTTTCTGATAAACATTGAATACGATCTGATCAAGAAAAGTGGAATTTGATATTACTTCATTATAAATTTCTATTTCATCGCTTTGTGGAAAAACAGCGCTGAAATCATCAAAAAATGTTATATTTCTTATGTTGAATAGTGCAAATACAATAAAAGCAACCACAATAGCAAATACTACCGGCCTGAACCTGCGAATGAATTTATATATTGCAACAAAAATCTTACCCATTTATGTCTGTTTTTTTTATACTCCGGAATCTTTGCGTCCTCTGGGATTTCCTTTGCGTACCTTATAGTTTAGTCTTTTACCACAAAGAGTTAAGGCTGAGTGACCCCCAAAATAAAAACAGATTACTTAAAAAAAAGTTATATAGGAGTACACAAAGGTTAAAATTTTAATTTTCTTACTGAATCATTTTAGTGTTTAAATTAATTCTTACAAATAGCTCAATCCTGTAATTTTTTTAACACTTATGTTGCAAGGTTTTTATAATAACATATACGCTGTTTGCTAACAACCCGGCCTTTCATTTCTTCTTCATTCTCCGCAAAGAGAGCAACAAATAAGAAATAATAAAAGTTACTACGGCAGCGGTTATTGCAAATATAACCGCGCCTATTATATATTGTTTTAATCCCAATGTAATTGACTGCAGAGATAAATCGGGATTGAATGACAGCACAATGGGGTTGGCAACGAAAAACTCACCCGTTTTAAAACTCAGAAACAAAATGAAAGGCATAACGGGTGGTAAGCTGATATTACATGACCAAAACACTATCAACTTATTTAATTTCATAATGTGGGCAAGAAAGATAGCTGTTACGGTTTGGTATCCCCATATCGGCACTATTCCCATCAACACACCGAAGCTTATTGCCGAAGCCAGTTTGTGATTGCTTTCGTTTTTGCCCATTATTTCTGCTAATCCCTTCTTTTTAATTTCTCTCCACAACATCAGTGGTCTGAAATAAAATATTGCCAGCAAAACCAAACATGTGTTGAGCATGGATACCCTGGCGAAGTCCCTTATCGGGCGAAAGTGTGAAACACGTTGTTTTTTGGGTGCATAATATACATTAACCGGCACATATGTTACTGGAATGCCCTTCCATGTAGCTCTGACCAGAACTTCTATTTCAAACTCAAACTTATTTGTATAAAAGCGCATATTTTTAAGTGCTTTTAGGGGGTAGAGGCGAAAGCCCGTTTGCGTGTCGGGCAGTTTTATGCCGGTTTCAACGCGGTACCAGAAGTTGCTGAACTTATGTCCGAAGATACTTGTGGCCGGTATGGATTCTTGTTTCATATTGCGCGCTCCGACTATCAAAACGCCGGGAGATTTTTCAAGGGTATCTATAAACTTCGGAATATCACCGGGCATATGCTGCCCGTCAGAGTCAATAGTTACAGCATATTCATACCCGGCTTTCAAGGCTTCCGAAAAACCGGTCCGTAAAGCTGCCCCCTTACCACGATTCCGCGAATGTGTAATCAGCCTCACCCCCGGAAATGACGAAACCACCTCAACGGTAGAATCATCAGAACCGTCATTGACTACAATTACACTGGAAGTAAATTTCAATACGCCGCTTATAACACCAGGCAAAGTAGATGCATTATTATAAGTAGGTATAATAACACAACATTTAAGAGAATCAAATTTTTCTTGAAGTTTATAGTCGGTCACTAAACTCACCTCTTAATTTTAAAATTACATTTTCTTTATCATCAACTATTGTGGCGTTGACTTTATATACATCATTTTCCTGACGGCTGAAATTGATCCTTACCAGGAGCTTATCATTATCATCCGGATTGTTCAGCCGGGCAAACTTGATATCTTTGGAACTTTTCAAAAACAGGCTTTTCCCCAAACTCTCTTCAAGACACTCCTTGACAATAGCAAGCTGGCATACTCCCGGTGTAACAGGTAACCCGGGAAAATGACCTTTGTAAATGGCATGATCGGAATTCAGCTTTATACGGTAAAGCAATTCACCATCCCTATCTTCTTTTTGTATTATGGAATAGAAGTTTTCTTTAAACATAATTTGGTATGTTTTTGCTAATTAGAGTTTGCCTGTAATGTCGTTCATTTGAGAAATAATTAATTTAAGAACCCCGGTACGCTTTGCTACGGGGTAAACAAGGATTAACGATTTTAGATTTCTGATTTTTAAGCACTTCTAAAATCAAAAATCGTTAACCGATATTCGTTAATCAAAAAAGTTTGACATTACAGACAGTCTCAAATTAACCAACGTTTGATTTAAATAAGTCAAATATCAAAGCCTGATATTAAAATATTAAAAAACAATAAACCTTCGTGTTCTCTTGGTGAACGTACTTTGCGTTCCTTTATGGTATAAAATAAGAAAACAAAGGATCAAAGCTTTTTCATTTCTATTCTCAGCCGCATGCCCTTGTGCAAAAATATAATATTTTCGGGTTGATCTGCCCTGTTATTGTATAGTTCTACCAATACCATGTTACGAATGAACCGTCTGCCCGTTATTTGCTTCGTACGGCCGTTTTCAAGATAATATTGCCGTTTCCATCCATCATTATCGGCTGACCTGTATATAATATCATCGTCTTTATCAACATAAAAATTCCCGTCATACTTTGAAGGGTCTTCAAGCATAAATCTTAAACCTCTTGCCATGGCATTTAAAACCGGTTTCCTGTTGAATGATTCGATACAATAAATAATTTCATAACCATCTTCGTCTATTTGCATATCGAAAAACTTAATACCCATCCCGGAAAGAAATCCGGCCTTATAGAGGCTGTCGGCATTAACAATGACGAACAAGCCGCTAAAATAATTTCCTAATATCCCAACACTTGCCCGGTAAACAGCCTTGTCGCCAACATCAATGTGCAAAGGACTTGAAACAGTGTACCGGTGTTGCTTTTCCTCCTTAACAAGTTTATACGGTTGGCAAGAAAAAAACAAAAAAATGGTTAAACTACAGACTGAAAACGGATGAAGGAATCGGCTCATTAATTATGCGGTTTGTATATCTTATCAAGGTATAATCATCATTGGGCTCATTCATTCTTATTCTGGAGATCTGAAGAGTTGTTTTTTTAAAATACATCTCCATCTCATGAATAACCTGCAACACTTCACTTTTTAAAGGCTTAAGCCTTACTAAGTAATATTGATCATTCTCATACAACTGAACATCAAAATCATCATTATCAATTACATCACCTTTCATTGACGCCACTATTATATTATTCACCTGCTCAAATATCCTGTTGCCTTTAACCTGAAATTCCTGGTCTTTTCCGTCATCGCTTATTTGCACTACACCATCGTTTATAACAATAATATAGTTGTATGGATCGGTATATTGCCAGCGAAGCGAATTTTCCTTTTTAAACCAGAATTTACCTTTGGATACAAGAGTTACATCCAGAAATTCCATATATTTTTCCTGGTGGAAATCACTCTGTATCGAAGTGAGGCTTTTAGCCATATTGTCAAGTTTTCTGCCAACTGCTTCAATGTCTTGTACAGGCCTGAAATCCGACTGACCATGAGCAGTGAAATAAAAGAAGCAAAATAAGATTATAAAAAATGTTTTCATAGGTTTATTTATTTAGTGACGGGCACCGGGCAACGAGCGCCTGGTGCTTACTATTAACGTTTACTCGTTACTCAATAATTTATCTATAGTTTCAAAGTTATAATTATTTTTTTTCAGAAACGTAATATATTTATCCAGAACCAGGTGTATGTTTTCAACCCTGTCATGCAAAAGGACCACATCGCCCGGTTTTGTTTTCCTGATAAGCCTGACAAGAATTTTGTCTTTATCTTTTATAACCGTATCGCGTGACTTCAGACTCCAGCCTATTGTGTTAATGCTGAGCTGCTTAACTGCCTTTGCAATTAACGGATTTGTAACTCCGAAAGGCGGTCTGAAGATATCAACACCTGATGGTTTTACACTTTTTATTATTGAACTTGTTTTTTTTATTTCTTCTATTATTTTTCTCTTACTTCTTAAAGGGAAAAAATTTCCGTGGCTGTAAGAATGATTTCCCAAAACATGCCCCGATTCATTAATTTTCCTAAGCAACCCGGGATTTTTTTCAGCCTCTTCGCCTACAATGAAAAAAGTCGCCTTCACATCATGTTCTTGTAAAACTTTGAGCACCAAAGGTGTTTCCTTTTTATCAGGACTGTCATCGAATGTTATAAAAACACTTTTGCCTTTCTTGTGAACGCCACTGCAAATTGCTTTAGTATAAAAACCAAAACATATAAACGCCGATCCGACAAAGCAAAGCGATAAGTATATAGCAACGACAATAAACAAAAAAATAAGCGGTATATTAACTGTAAAATAACCGATGATCAAAAAACATGATAACGGCACGAAAACCAAATTAACATATCGGTAAGTCAACATGCAGATAACACTATAAAGGAATGGTTTTTATCGTCTTCCTGGTTATATAACAAAACGTTATTTATTTTTTCTCTTTTTCTATCACCTAAAATGACATTATCCGGAGCGTGATTTTGTTTAATGATCCGTGTAGCCATCCACATACCAAAAGATGCGGAAGTATCGTATTCACCGCAATAATGTTTGTAATAACCGTGGTCCTGGTTTCTGAACAGGGTGTCTTTAAGCCGGTGATAATATACATCGGTATTGCGATCACCATTAAATCCAAAAATGACAAGGTCAATATCATCGGGTGAAAGTTCTGCTGATCGCAATCTGTCTTTGATTTTTTCTGACAATGAACCGCTGTTTTTAAACTTGTAGCAAAGGTCAATCATTCTTAATTCTGCGTATGTTGTTGCGGTTTTTTGCGAAGAGATCATAAAATATGCTGCACCCTCGCCGGCTTTATAGCCGCCGGTGCCGCAATCATAAATGTCGAGATTGCTGAAGGGCTCTTCCTTCCATTGATTAATGTGTTGGCGAAGGTTATAATTTTCTTCTGTTATTTCGTCGATACCTCCGACGAGAATATTTTTTCTACCCTCTTTTATCAGTAAAACCGCATCAAGCAGGCACGATTCAAAAGATATTGTTTTGTGCGCATAGGTAAGGTTATATTCATTGCATTTATTTGCCAGTGCAATTATTCCGCCGAGTGTGTTATGAGTAGATTGAATGAATGTAGTAGGTGTCAGCATTTCCTCGTTGTTATCAAGCATTTTGTTGAGGAATTTCTGGGTATCTTCAAGACAACCTAAACCGGTACCGGTTATTATGGCGTCGATACTATCGGCATCTGCTTCCTTTATACATTCTGCGGCAGTAGCCGTGCTGAACTTTATGATACGGCTCATACGCCGCATTTCAATGGGATTGAAATATTTTTTAAAATCGGGTAAAATGCTTTGCATAATACCGTAATATTCCTTCAAATCCGTTGGTATTTGAGAATTTAAAAAAGTATCCTGTGGAGAAATTGCCTGGGCTCCGTTTATATATACAGCCATATTTATTCTTTTGAAAAAATTAATGTGGCTTCATTACCTCCAAAGCCGAATGAATTTGACATCACGTTTTTAATTCCGGCATTTTCGATCACTTCCGTTGCCGGAGATAAAGCCAGATCCGGTATAGCCTTACTGAAGTTGAGGTTTGGAAAAACAATGTTGTTTTCTATGGCCATTATTGAATATACTGCTTCCAATGCACCTGCAGCACCAAGAGTATGCCCTGTATACGCCTTTGTTGAACTGAACAGTGGCACCTTACCGCCAAATAATCTTTCCATGGCCAGGCCTTCGGTAATATCATTATTTTCTGTACCCGTACCATGAACGTTAACATATTGAATGTCACCCGCTTTAAGATTACTTATTTCAAGAGCATTTTTCATGGAAAGATAAGGTCCTTTTGCATCCGTTGAAGTGGCTGTCTGATGGTAAGCATCATTATTATTAGCATATCCGCTTAATATGCAATATCTTTTTTTATTATCAGACAAACGCTCGTTTTCAAGGACCAAAAAGCCGGCGCCTTCACCCAAATTAAGCCCTTTTCGGTCTTTGTCAAAAGGTGAACATGGGTTGGGATCCAAAAGAAAAAGGGTTTTAAAACCATTTATGGTAAACTTCGACAACGAATCGGTTCCCCCGGCAATGACTCGGTCAAGTAACCCATGCCTGATTAGCCTTCCACCAAGCATAATGGCATTGGCTCCGCTGCTGCAGGCAGTGCTCAATGTTGTAACAAAATTGTGCAGGTTAAGATAATCGGCAACTTTCTCCGTTGTATATCCGCAATTATGAGATTGTATGAAGTCGGTATTTTCATTCAGCCTCCTGTAAAACTTTTCACTTTTATCCATTCCGCCAACCGTTGTGCCAAGTATTACACCCGTTCTGACCGAATCACCATCAACAGCACCGGCATCATAACATGCTTCCCTGGCTGCATGTATAGCCAGTATTGTCGTTCGGGGATAGGGAGTATCTTCCGGCAGATCAATCCGCCGCAACAACTCCTCATTCGTCATTTTTACCTCTCCGCAAACCAGCTTATCCCTGTGTACAGTATTAAGAATATCCAACTTACCAATACCGTGTTTCTTACTTTTTAAAGAATTGAAATTTTCAGCCACATTATAACCAATTGCCGAAATAACCCCCAAACCCGTAACAAACACACGATTTACCATTGGATATAAAGTTTGTTGACAAATTATTTTTTGTTTTGCCTGATATATTCAGCCATGGTTTCAACAGAAGCAAAAATTTTCTTTCCCTCTTGCGGGTTTTCAAGTTTAATGCCATAACCTCGTTCGAGTAAAAGTATCAACTCAAGCGCATCTATGGAATCCAATCCCAATCCTTCGCCAAACAGGGGCTCATTCTCATTAATATCATCAGGCGTAAGCCCTTCAAGATTTAAATGATCAATGATCTGTTCCTTTAATTGCTTGGTCAAGCTGTCCATTATATGTTCTTTTTATTTTTTTTAATACCTGACGGAGTAGTATGAAAGCATAATTAAATCCTGCTACCCCGAAAAACAACCTGTTATTATTAAATAACAGTTCCGGTAAATGTCAAGCTTTCTTATTTAACATGTCCGGTTTTTGCGCTGCAAAATTACAATTTTTTGGATTTTTACCAATTAATAACAGCAGGGATTTATAATTTGTTTCACTAATATAATCAACCCATCCGCTTATGAGATACTGAGTAGTACTGTTATTCAAAAGGATTTTGATATTTTCATATAATTCATTTTCATCAAATTTTTCACTTATATAACAAAGGTTCTGACCTTTAAAGCCATATCTTATACATATTTCGCCCAGAAGGATATTTGGTAAGGTATAGACGAATATAGCCGGACTCGGCTGGGTTTTTATTGTTTCATAATACTTCAGGTCGGTATCTTTTGTTGAATTTGAATTGCCGATTGCCAGTGCCACTTCATTCTTGCCAATGCTTTCAGTATCGAAATCCTTCAGGAGCATTTCTGTAGTCAGGAATCCCAGTTTACAAAGGGAATCCATTTTAAAAAACTTGATATATGCTTTACAATATTTTTTATACAAGTATTTTGAAACAATGGAGAAATCATTTTCCAGATTTTCGACAGGCTTTCCGTTTGCCAAAACCTTTCCGTTATTTATTTCCGCGCTATTCAGTATATTCAGATCATTCATTTTTTTTCAGTAATATGGCCGCGTTGCATCCTCCGAATCCGGATGCTGTTTTTAACACATTTTTTAGTTCTTTTTTTATGTTCCGGTCTGCTATGTTTATTTTTTCGGCAACACCAAACTCGTCATATCCGAAAGTCTTTATAATCATATTTTCATACATTGACCATACGGAATATATTACTTCTACTATTCCCGCTGCTCCGAGGGTATGCCCTACATAGGCTTTAAAGCCGTTAACTGTTGTACTTTCCAGGCCACTTCTTTTAAAAGCCTTTGATTCCATGTCGTCATTGTAGGGTGTTGCCGTTCCGTGCGCCGAGATAAAATCTATTTGCCTGTCATCATCAAGCGTGTGTTTAATAGCCTGGTAGAGTCCCTCGCCGGTACGTGAAGGGCCGCTGATATGGTTGGCATCGTTGGCCGTTGCACCCTTTACTATTCCAACCCTGCCCTTACGCTCTGTACTTAATACAATTGTTGCCGCCGCCTCACCAAGGGTCAAACCGTCCCTTCTCATGTCAAAAGGCTTGCATATATCAGGACTGAGCGACATAAAAGATTCAAATCCGCTTACAACAAACTTCGAAATAATATCAGCCCCAACCACAACAGCATGATTGTAATTGCCCTCCTTCAAATGCCACTGAGCATAAAGCAACGCCGAAACACCAGATATACAAGCATTCGATATTACCTTCGGAGTGTTTTTGGTCCTGAAATAAGAAGCTATCCGGTTTGCAGAATACCACAGATCCAGCTTGTGGTGCATTTCAGGATTTTCAATAAGATCAATATTTCCTTTCGTCGTTGACAGAACCAGCAAGGTATCCTCAGATGTTATGTCAATATCAATTCCTTTCAAGGCTTCTGAAATTGATAAAATACAAAGTTTTTCAAATCTTGTGTATCCTTCGGGAAGCCTATTTCCATTAACCCGTTGCGAAATAAGCTCTTCTTCAATGGCACCCAAAGGCAATGTGTTGTCAGAATATTTGCCGCTTTTATGAAAAGTTATACCTGACCTGTTGTTCAGCAATTTTTTGAAGTTTTCTTCCGAGCCGTCACCCAATGCTGAAATAACATGATCTGATATTATGTCTGTTCTTTTATTCATTAGCGTTTTCTGTTTTACCAAAACATATATCCGGTGCACAGAAGCTGATAGTTTTGCCGGATCAGCATTTTGAGTTTCTTGTTATGTGTTCCTGATTTATGATAATGCTCTGATCAATAATCATCAGCTTCACCTAATAAGCGCATAACAATATTTTATGATTATAGCACTATCTCCGCCTCCGATTTTTTTCTTTCAGTAGTATCTCCTGATTATATTGTCTTACCATCCGGCAATCCTCTTTTCGCCTGATACGCCAAAGCCGTTTAGATCGAATCCTTACTTTAAGCCGTTAATAGCAACTGCTTCGTTTCCTGCAAGGTGCCTTTGCAGGCGCCTTTCAACCCTCCAAAAGCCCCCTTTGCTTCTTCCATTCCTCATAAAAAGGAGGATTGTTAAGCACCAGCTCTCCGTCAGGTGTGGTGAAAACCTGCATACTACCACCCTCGGCAACCAATTCATCATTCTTTTTATTGAAAATTTTAAACCTGAAAACAATTTTGGCTGCCTGCGTATTTACGTATTCCGACTCTACTATAACCGTTTCACCATATCGAATATATCTTTTAAAATTGCAATCAACTTTAACAACGGGTGCAAAATAACCGTTTTCATATATATTCAAATAGCCGAGATTATGTTCCCGCCCGAAAGCTTCCCTTCCGTCTTCAAAAAACTTTATGTAATGTCCGTGCCATACTATCCCCATCGAATCAACCTCGCTGAATCTTACCTTTATCTCGGTTCTTGTTATGAATTTATTATCCTTCAACACTAATGTTTTATATATTTTTTATAAAGATAGACTAATAATATACAAACAAAGAAAAAGCCTATAAGTTTGAAAGCATGGGGCAACATATTGATAAAAGCGGCATCTCTTAGGAAATATTCGTAATATCCCTGAATTCCCCAGTTCATTGGTGACAGCTGGCTGATCTGCCTCATTACGGGTGTCATAACGTAAAGTGGTATCCATACACCACCCAGTGCTGCTAGTATAACTGTTGACACAGCTCCGAATGTTGATGCTTGCATATAGGTTTTTGCTATTGACCCTATCATTATGCCATATCCTGTAGCTGCAAGACCGGCGGAAATGGTAATAAATATGAATCCTGCAAAGTTGCTGCCCAGCTGTAATTGCGGCACACCGGCCAAAGGTATGACCCAAATGCCCACCATGACAATAACCGCCGCCTGCATCATGGTAACAACCAGAAACATGAAAAGTTTACTCAGCATTATTGTAATATACGACACAGGCATGGTTTTTAACCTGTCAAGACAACCGTCATAACGTTCTTTTATAATGTTGCCCGCCAAAGGAATACAAATAAAGAACATAGCAAATAAAGTCCAGGCCGGCACATTATGCTGAACCGAATTAGGCATTGTTTGCTGACCAAACTCGCAAACGAAACCCTCGTCAAACTCTATTACGGGAGTTTCCGGATATTCTATATCCGTGGTTTGATGAATCATCGCATCTATTATCCTGCTGTAAGTTATAAAAACAATACGTGTTTCAATCTTGGAGCTGAATTCACGCAAATTGCTCTTTATGATGTTTCTGAAAGACTCCTTGGTAATAGGGTCAAAAAACAGGTCAACCTTCACTGATTGCCGCAAACCGCTTGTATCCACGTTCATCATAGAAGGCACTTGCTGCTGAACCAGTGCCACTACACGGTTTCTTATAGACCTTGTCGTTCCTTCAGGAATGATTATTCCCATCTGATATTTGCCCGTAGCCACATCGTTCCTGGTTTCAGCCATCTGCAACGAATCTGCCCCCCGTATCAATGTAACCTCAAAAAAATTATTGTCTTTAACCCCCTGCGAAAAAGCCCTTCCAACCGAATCCATATCATTGTCAATTAATACAATAGGTACACGGGTTTCACCGATAGTCTGATAAGTCTTTTCCTGAAGTATGGTTATTATGAAAACCAAAACCAAAGGCATCACAAACATCAGAGCTAAACCCTCCCGGTCGCGGATCAAAATACGATATTCCTTTTGTATCGATGCAAAGAGTTTTCTCATTGTTTTTTATCCAATCTTATTAAAACAGCTAATTATCCGTTATTGTAATTATTACTTTATGACACCGGAAGATATTACTATTGCTATTTACAGCTAATTATCCGTTATTGTAATTATTACCCGAAAATTACAAATTAAAAATTATCAATAATATCCAATCTTTAAATAGTCAAACCCCAAACTTTTTTATTTATAACTCCCGACATTAATAATTTGAGTTTTTAATATTGAGTTTTGTCTGTTATTTGCTATTTGAGATTTGCAAATTACATTTTTAAGCTTTTTAAATTAATCCTTATCATACGTCCCCTCCCAAAAACCATATTGCTGTTTTAAATAATAAAGTTTAATCTCTCACGTGCCTTCCGGTCAGATGCAAAAATACATCTTCAAGGTTGTTGCACTTACCGTTGTATTGTGCTGTAAGTTCATCCGGTGTTCCGATTGCCAGCAATTTCCCATAATCAAGTATTGCAATCCTGTTGCATAGTTTTTCAGCTTCATCCAGCATATGCGATGAGTAGAGTAAAGTTACACCTTTGCGTTTTAATTCCTCCAGGTGATCCAAAATCACCATTCGTGACTGCACATCAATACCCACGGTAGGCTCATCAAGAAAAACAAGCCTGGGCTGGTGCAATATGCCGGCAATAAGATTTACCCTGCGTTTCATTCCGCTTGAAAAATGTTTTATCTTTTCGTTCCTTACCTTATACAACCCCATTTTATCAAGAAAATACCCGATATTCTCTTTCAGCTCTTTTTTATTCATATCATACATACTACCGAAATAAAACAGGTTTTCATAAGCCGTTAATAGCTGGTATAATGCAACATCCTGTGATACAACTCCGATAAAAGGCTTTATAAACCGGAATTCCTTTTCAACTTGGTATCCGTTTATTTTACAGCTTCCTCCGGTTGAACTGATCAGGTTGCATAATATTGAGATAGTGGTTGTTTTTCCGGCGCCGTTCGGACCCAGCAATCCGAAAATTTCACTCTCGTATATATTCAGGTTCAACCCGTCAAGCGCAGGCTCCTTGCCTTTCAGATATATTTTGGTCAAGTTGTTGATCTCGATTAAAACATTGTTTTTCATCGGTTTATTATTTTAGTAACCGCTGTTATGGTTGATGGGTTGATGCATTTCTCACAATATCCGCCAGCTCCTGATACACTTTTTTTTCCTTTTCTGATATTTCAATCAGCAGATCGGCTATTGTATCGTATGTTTCCATTTCGTTTCTTTCTTTGATAATTCTACCTGCCTGCACTGCAAAGTCGCGCCACATGTCGCCGATACCGGTCATCTGAGACGAAAGTTCGTTCAGTTTGGGGTTTTCCAAAAGTGCTGCGGATTCCTGCAGAAAAGCAGCAAACAAAAACCTGAACCCGGCACCGCCGGTGCCTATTTCTTCCTGCATCCGCACTATCTGCCCCAGGCGTTTCATAGCCACCCCGGGTGAAAACCTCTTAGGGTATTTCCTAACTTTCTTTGACAAATATTTTATCCCCTGCACCCCAATATAAGGTCCGGGAAGTACAACCATTTCCCTTACGGTGCGTTTGATGCCTTTTATTATTGCAACCTTTATATCAATATCACGGGGAATGCTCCTTATAAAGTACATCTTACCCCTGGGCGCCTGCAAGCCCTGTGCAAACCGTACCTTCTTCAGGTTATCATAAGAAAGGCGCTCGAATGATTCCATAATAGGATCGCTGATGATATAATAGCCGCTTTCCTTGCCCGTAGCAATAATATTGTGTGCATTAAAATGAAACCTGTATGGTGCAGGAAAATAATCAAGATAAAAAACCCCGACAACCATTCCTGTGGGAATACCCTTTTCAATATTTCTGTCAAGTGCTTCCATTGCTTTCACAGGGTCGCGAAACTTGTTAACTTCAATATCTATGCCCAGCGCTCTCGACGTCCTCTTGAAAATGGAACCCGGCCAGGGTCTGAATGATGTCAATGGCAAACCGTTGAGCTTAATAAACGGCAGATGCGAAAAATATATGCCCGAACCGATACCGAAGATCATGGCTTCGCTAAGCTTAATACCATAATGATTCAACAAGCTCATAATTGCGCCGTTTTCGCAATGAGCCGCCATCTTATGTTCATAGTCAATCTTCATTTATGTCAGTATCTCAAATTAATACAAGTAAAAGGTAACCAAGCCTGTAAACCACATAAAAAATCCCAAATCCCAAATTCCAAATCAAAAGTCCAAAATCCAAAAAAGCCGGCAGTTTGCAATCAACAGTCTTAAGCCAGTAGTCAGCAGTCAACATATCAAAACAACTCAACCCATCATCACATCATCACATCACCACATCAGCACATCAACCAATTAGCACATTAGCACATTACCATAGTCACGCATCAACATAATTTAAATCCTCCTCCGGTTTCATGTTAAACGCATATTTATATTTCTGAATATATTTTTCATTGAGTTTGGCGTATTTTTTTGGTTTCAGGTGCAGCCATACCCTAAAAACGCTGATACCGGCATATTTACCAAGCATTCTTTTATTCATCATATGTTTTTTCATATGGTAATATAGTGGGCTGTACCTGCCTTTTTTTACCAGTTTTCTGGCATGATTCATCCTTTTGTGGATATCTTCCCATGTTTGCTGCAGCACAATGTTTTTTGGTTCCCAACCCACGCTTTTAACGACAGTATATTTTCCATGCTCGTCAACGGCATACTGCAGATCACGGGTTTTACCTTCGAGCATATTGGCATCGTCTTGCGGAACCTGATTTTCTTTCATATTTATACAACGATTAAATGCATATAAGCATATGAGAACCTGGCGCTTTCGGGAACCATAACAAGGATCTTGTCCCCTGCTTTCAGATTCCCCGAATGGTAAAGCTCTTCGAGCATCAAAAAAGCGGAAGCAGAACCTACATTGCCGACTTTATGAAGGTTTGTATACCATTTGTCTGCGGGTATCTCTACTCCATGTTCAAGGGAATCCCTTTGAATGATCTTTCGGAAAAATTCCGACGACATATGCGGTAAAAAATAGTCAACCTCTCCGGGCAGGAAATTCCTTTTTTTTGATATCTCAGCCAGCATTACGGCTCCGAATCTTGTCACATGTTTTTCGAGCAGCCTGGTATCCTGCCTGAGTGTAAAGACGGAGTTGCCCATTTGTTCTTCCTGGGTCAAATCGCGCCAGGGCACAAGATCACCGTTTTCTTTATGTATAGCCCCCGCATACATACAGGTTTTCACTTCATTTGCATAAGACTTTATTTCAATCCAGTCGATCTTCAACGACAACTTGTCGCTGTTGGGCTTTCCCTGCAACAATACCGCAGCAGCACCGTCGGAAAGCATCCATCGCAAAAACTCCTTTTCAAATGCAAGATATGGATTTTCGCCCAGCTGCTCAAGTCTTTCAACCTCTTCTCTGAAATTTTTGGTCTGTATCCATGTGGATATCTTCTCTGAACCCGAACATACGGCGTTTTTCGAAAATCCCGACAATACCGACAGGTATCCGTATTTGAGAGCCAGCATACCCGAGTTGCAAGAGCCGGCAGGAGATATCGCTTCAACAGGCTTGCATTGCAGGTTGCCCTGCACCATGGAAGCATGCGACGGAAGCAACTGATCAGGCGAAGTAGTGCCGCACGCCAGCAGATCAATGTCTTCCAATGAAAACCCGTCACCCGTCAAACCCTTTATGGCTTCGGAAGCAAGCTTACAGTTGGTGTGTGTCGACCTGCCGCTCTCGTCCAAAGCATAATAACGGCTCTTTATACCGTTATTCCTCAAAATAATGTTCTTCGACCGCGATTTCTGGCCGTCAAAATGACCAAGATAAATCTCCATATCCTCATTCATAACAGGGTTATTGGGCAAAAACTTTGATAAACGGGTAATATAAACCGAATTATTATTTGTATCTGACATGTGAAGGTTAGTAGAATAATAAGTGATTTTTAAAAAATGCAAAGAAAAAGAAATATTTTTAATTCTGCAATCAACAATTTTTTTTGGTGTGGATATTCAGGTGAAAACAGACACCTTTTCCGGCTGAAAAGAGACACTTCTTTATAATTAAAAAACTTAATTCAATAAAATTTCAAAACACCACTTCTAAACCCCCTGATAATACAATAACTCCCTTTTCGCCGACGGATACAACAAACATCTTTTAACAACAAACACCACCGAAGCTACAGGCGACACGACAAATATCACAAACAGCAGGTAATACTTGAATAACCTTACACGCAGCCGTCGCTTTATGTTTCCGGCTTCACCTTTTTTGCGGATAAGCTTTGCCCATATCCTGAAGATCCTTAAAGCATTCTTCTCCATTTGCATCAGATGATATTTCAAATCAACAGCTCCTCTTGCAAGCAGCTCTTCCTGCAATTTATCATAATGATTTTCATTTAAGGCCTTTATTATTGGACCGGCAAAACGTGATGTATCCTTAATATCATTTTCCGACACACCTGCTTCTGGCAGGATATTGTATGGCCCTTTATTGCCTCCCATCAGCCATCTTATTATTGTCAGAACCGACACCAGGTTATGAGCCTTATCCTTCAACACGATATTGCCGACCGGTTCAGCCTTATGCTCCCTGAGACATTCCTTAACATATTCCTGCGCCATCACCCACATATTCCTTACGCCGAGCAGTGTGATAACCTTCCTGCCTTTAAAAAAAGCTCCTGCAACATCACTCCGCAAAAACGATGTGACAGGTAGAGCCGGCGACAGGTACCAGACCTGGTAAGACAGTATCACAAGATCATAATCATTGTCAACAGGAAAATCATCAAGATTCAACTCAACCGACAACTTTTCAACCGACTCGGGCATGCAATCAAAAAACTCGTCCGAAGTCCAGGGAAACGGATATTCCTCAACCGGCTTGATTCGATAATAATCAACCGCAATATTTTTATCCCTGATCATAGGTTCAGCAAGCGAATCAGCAATCTGCTTCAGCTGACCCGACTGAGTGTAATATATGATAAGTACCCTTTTCATGTGTAAAATATTTTGACACCGGGATGTTTTGAAAACAGTCTGTTAAGTAACGGATAACGGGTAAGGATGATGTGTAAATAGCAAGGAAACCCTTCACTGATCACCCGCTGCCCGTCACTGCATATAATTATCCGTGATAATACGCGTTTACCCTGTGTAATAAACCATAATTTCAACTAAAAATGCTGTATCAAATTAATAAAACGTTACTTTACCGGAATATTTTTTTAAAACCTGTTCCACAGGGTAAATCCGTGTTCTATTAAAAAGTAAACTGCATAGTCATTCTCACCCCAAAGTTATCAACATTTTCATGGTCGAGATAACTTAATCTCCATACTGCATCTACCCTGAAGAGTTTAAAGATATTTTCTATACCTGCGCTGACTTCAAAATATGGTTTCGACAGTCCATGCAGCCCTTCAGGGTAATTCATTACCTGCCTGTGAGAATCATCAAGGCTTCCGATCAAGCCTTTCACCGATACAACCTCGCGCAGCTGAAGCCTACGTATGAGGGGTATCCTGTTGAAAAACAATCCCTGAAAGTGATGTGCCAGGTACACACTGATGTATTTGTCGCTTGCAAATTCATAGTAATTCATCATATTAAAGGCGTGCCGGTCAAATATATATGTTTCATTTCCGGGGTGCAGATGCAGCAGTGGATAGGGTACTGAACCAATGATCCAGCCGCCGTCAACAACATACCTGAAAAAACCCAGCGGGCTGACCGGCACCCTTTGCTCAACGTTGAACCTGAATTTGGCATAATCATACTGGCTGTCGAAAATATCCCTGAGCCCCGCTGTTATATTTACATTCAGAACGGGTTTGGTAGTTCCGAGGCTAAACCTTTCAAACTCACCCCTGAGTATCTTTTCATCTTTGGTAAAACGCAGCCTTAAATTTATTTCCGTGGTTTTAAGCTCAGCCATGTCGAATTCCTGACTGTTCTCATCTTTTATAAAAGGTACATATTCGTTGGGCTCTATACGGCGGTGCGTAAATGTCAACACATTCGAAAACCCCTTGAACCACTCTTTCTCTGCACCAACGGTAAAGTCTTTGACCATTGTAAGCTGGTAATTAGGACTGCGGCGAAGCAACGATTTGAAAATGTTGTCATCGGTCAGTGCCACCGGGCTTTGTCCTAGCTGTTCGATATCGTACTTACCGTTGGCAAAAATCCCAAATCGCGGGTTGTTGTCAAACAAGTACAAAACACCACCGCCGTATTTGAACCGCCTGTCTTTCTCACCATAAGCACAATAAGCACTTATCATAAGATTTGTGCTGAAATTGTTGCTAGTCCTGCCGCTAAGCCTTATACGGTTGCCCTCAATCTCATTGAAGCTGAAAGTACGAAAATAAGGACCTAACTCGATGGGCCCCAGCTCATAATGGTCCATAACAAACATGCTGACAAGCTTTTCATAAATCCTGTATATTGGTACTTCCTGTATGGAATCAACCATTTTGTAAATATCAGCCTCCTGGTTGGTCAAGGGTACCGGACGGTTATTATCCCAAAACTCACGATCCCTTTTTAATGCCTCATCATCAACAACAATTTTGTTCCTCATCCTTAAAATATCATCCGGCGTTTCCTGATTGACAACAATATTATAGTATAACGTTGTTTTGTTGACAAAAAAGCCCGTAAAGCGTTGCTCCAGGTTAAAGTCAAAAAACATCCTTTCCTGTTTCAAAAACCATGACGAGTCGCCGAGTTGCTGATATTCAAATTCGGCTACAAAATCATTTATGAAGTTAAAATTCACCTCTACTGAAAGGCGCATACGGATATTTTTTATTGCATATGTTGTATCATTCACCCAGAAATCACCGCTGAAGGTTCTGTCCTGCCGCCTTCTCGGAACAAAAGAAATATGATAGCACCATTTATCGTCGACAAAAGCGCTGTCGAGAAGATGATAATTGTAATAGAAAAGGCCGTAGTCAGAGATAGGGCTTACAAAGCCGGGTTCAAAAACATAAAGGAAGTTTTCGTAAATGTTGATCTGCTGATAAATATGACCCGAAAGTTCCGACAGGCTGACATTCTCTACACCCGAAGTGCTGGTAGCTTTTATGATCTCCAGCTCAAAACGCGGCAAACGACGGTAATAATAGTCCGACGTACTCTCGGAAATAAATACGGGCAAAAACACCTTTCCCGTAATAGCCGAAGTATCAACATAATCAAATACGAACTGGAAATCCCGCAACAAACGATGCCTCTTCAAACGCTCATCAACGTTATCCACACCAACTTCGATCTTATTATACGTTTCATAAAAATAGGAATCAAATCTTTCGGGATTATGCAAATGCTTGTTTGCAATGATATTTCTCAATATAGGGTGAGCCGGATTCTCTCCGGGAACAATTACAACTTCCTCAAGATAATAAATATCAGGTTCAAGCTCAAAATTCACCTCCTGAAAACGGAATTTTTTTATAACCTTTTTCTGGGGTTTATAGCCCATAAAAGATACCACCAAAGTATCGGCATCAACACGCGTTTCAATAAAGTACTCACCATTGAGATCGGTAATGGTACCCACGGTGGTACCCATTAAGGATATATTAACAAAAGGAAGAGGCTCTTTTGTATGCGAATCAATAACCGTACCCCTGATTCTCGTAACCTGTCCGTACAGATCCGAATGGAAATACAGTGCCAGAGAAATATATAATATGCAAAGCAAAAATCTTTTCATAATTATGCATAACCTTATGAAACCATCATTCACCAACGTTTACAAAAGATAATGAACCTGATGAACTTAGCTTAGCAATCTTAAGAGCAACCCGGTTAAACGATCTTCCGTTCATACGGCAACCAAGTGATAATAAGACATGAGGGTACCCCGGATTAAATACTAATAAGGCAAACATTGATTAATATATATTATTAAAATTCAGAACGTTAAATGCGTTTTATTAGAATGAATCAATCCGTTTCAGGGTTGACCCCCCGTCCGACAAAAAATCAAATGGCAAAAATACTGCCACAATTGCAAAAATAGTTTTAATTACGGAATCTATTATGTTGATTGCTACGGCATGTTAAAACTTCATATCATGAAGCCGTATTGCAACAGCAGGTCAAAAAAATCTTTAAGTTTGTTGGTGCTGAAAGATTTGTTTTGTAAATTTCGGATTTAAATCAAAAAGTTTAATAATTATGAAGACTACATTCGGACCACAGAAAATCTTATTTCCTATGCCCACGAGCCTTGTGGTAACGGGCACGATTGAAAAAGCCAACATTGTTACCATAGCCTGGGTAACATTGCTGACCAGTGCACCGCCTACTCTCGGGGTATCCATCGGCACAAAGGGCTATTCGGGAAAGAAAATCCTCAAAAACAAGCACTTTACCGTCAATATTGCAAATGCCGATATTATGGTAGAAGCAGATTTTTGCGGAATAACATCGGGAAAAGATATTGACAAATTCGGCAAAACAGGCCTGACCATGATGCGGTCAAAACACATTCCCTCTCCCATAATCAAGGAATGCCCGCTGAACTTTGAATGTAAGCTGGTACGATCATCAATAGTCGGAACCACTAATCATTTTGCCGGCGAAATACTTGAATTGTATATGGACACAGACAAGTTGGGTGACGTAAACAACCCCGGATCATTTGATGTTGAAGCCATGAACCCGTTAATATACATAGGTGGCGCCAGGGAATACCGGAAAATAGGCGAAAAAATCGGCGACGCCTATCAAATAGGAAAAACTCTCAAATAACATCATACTGTGAAAGAAGCCGGGGTTCGACCTAAAGCCACGACACAACCAACCTAATTGCAAAAAAAAATAACTTTGCTAGGTTTTTTCAAACAACGGCTTTCAGGTTTTTCGTAAATTGCACAACTTTTTTCACTCAAATTAGTGGTTTTACGGCAGATTTTTATGTGGTTTGTTTTGAACAATGTAAAATAAAACATGGTTTTTAGCGTAATGTTTTTTGAATGATTTGCCTTTGATTTTTTAAATGTTTCATATGATACGGTCGATTATCCTGTTTTTATTGATCCTGTTATTTCCCGTGAAATCTTTCACGGACATATCACAAATAACCTATCCCATTGATACGCATGACGGACAGGTCATTGAAACCTGCATCGGTTTTTTTGTTGACAGCGGAAAGGATACTCTGACCAATTACGGATCAAATGAAAATTATTCTGTGACATTTACCAGCTCGGACGAAGAGAAGCCGTTTTTATCGGTCGAATTTATCTTTTTCGACCTTGGCCCTGGCGATTATCTTTATGTTTATGATGGCGGAAGCAGCGATGCCCCGCTTTTATTCCAAGCAACCAACGATGAGCTGACAGGGGTAAAAATATTTCCAACATCCGATTCCCTGCATTTTCATTTTGAGTCTTCGCCTTCAGAGCACGGGAGAGGCTGGTGGGCAGATATAAGATGTTACGAAATTTGCGAACTGTTTGCTGCCGATATTACCACCAACCTTCAAACCTTGAAGTTATGCCCCGATACAGGACCCGTAACACTTATAGCAGAAGCATACTACAAGTCGGAGGCTGTTGTATATGACCCTGATCAAATAGAATACCAATGGTATTACAATGGTCAGGCACATACCGGTGCAACCCTCGATCATGAATTTTATGATCCCGGGGCATATCCTTTCCACATTAATATTTACGACCCTGTAAATAATTGCGAACTCGATTTTTACGAAACCGTGCAGGTAGGCACAATTCCTTATTTTGCAGGCACTCAACCCAACAGAGACACCATTTGTGCTGAAGACCCCATAATTTTGACAGGCGTGGCTAATATGGTCACATGGACAGGCTTTCCGACAAGTGTTCATGATACGGTGCCAATACCCGACGGTACAACCGAATCTTACGTGTCAACTCTTACTTTTGATGTTTTTGAAGAGGATGATATACTCGAATCGGAAGATGACTTCGGGCGTATATGCCTTATTATAGATCACGTTGATCAGAGCCATCTCCGTTTTGAGCTGCTATGCCCCGACGGTTCGCAAGTAATGCTTAAAGATTACGGGGGCGTTAATGCCAACCTTGGTGAACCCGTTGTATATGATAATGTTACGCCCGGCATAGGATATGAATATTGTTTCACGCCAACACCCGAATATGGCCTTATGAACCATACCACACCCAACTATCACGGCTATACCGACCAGGCAGGCAACTATTACGCCAATGCTGCATATCTGCCCGAAGGAACTTATACGTCATACGAATCATTGGAAAACCTTACAGGTTGCCCGTTAAACGGCACATGGACATTGACCGTAACCGACAATACGCCCACCAGCAACGGCTACATGTCGGGCTGGAATCTATTCTTTCATGATGACTTCTACCCCGACTCACTGATCTTCACACCAGAAGTGGTCAGCGAAATATGGTATGACAACGGAAATCCGCTGGAAGGAAATCCCGCTACGGCCATTAAAGATGAAAAAGGCGATTATGAGTTCAGATTCGAAATAACCGATAATTTCAACTGTACCTACGATACCACTGTTTATGTGAACATATTACCCCTTCCTGAAGCCGAAATAATATCATACCATCAAGTGCATGATTTAACCTTTTGTGAAGGCGACTCAACATTGCTTACCGTAAACCCTGTCAACAATGACGGATACAACTGGATATACCAATGGTACCTGGAAAATACCCAACTTCCCGGAAGAACCTATGATACCCTGATGGCAAAAGAAACAGGTACTTACCGTGTGGATATTACAGACACCATCAGCGGATGTTTAGCCTCTGTAGAAATAGAAATTACAGACGAAAACTGTGAACTGCAAATTCCGAATGTGTTCACACCAAACTATGATGGCATTAATGACTATTTTGAGATCATAAATCTTGAACATTACGAAAAAGCCCGGATAATCATATACAACAGATGGGGAGATAAAGTGTTTGAACATTCCAACTATTACGGTAACTGGTGGGCCGGTGAAGGAGCACCTGATGGAGTCTATTATTATGTTCTGACTTATGAACGTCTTGGCGTTAAACGACGTGCACACGGAGTAGTGCATATTGTCAGGTGATAAGCGGGTTATATTTTCCTGAAAAAATAACAAATTTTCACCCTTACCTGTATTGCCCGATTATACTAATAAACGACCGGTCTATAACAGTTGGATGCATATTAAAATCAGTAATCAGGGTGTTTTTTTTTGTAATAAAGGTTATTAAGCTTATTTTTGGCAATTATTTCAAAAAATCAATGTAAAATATAACATTAAAACAATAATCATCATATGACAAAAGATAAAACAAAAAGTAATGGTGTTTTTAAGAAAATACTGGACGTAATTGAGGTTGTAGGAAACAAGTTGCCTCATCCTGTAACTTTGTTTGCCATACTAATGGGTGTAGTACTTCTGTTGTCATGGATATTTAGCGGTGTAAGTGTTTTAAGACCTGGCACCGGGCCTGACACGGGTGTTCCTGCAGAGCACATTATAGTTGAAAGCCTGCTTACCAAGGAAGGGCTTCAAAGGGTATTTACCGAAATGGTTGAGGTTTTTGCGACATTCCCTCCTCTTGGTTTGGTACTTGTGGTAATGCTTGGTATTGGTGTTGCCGAACACACGGGTATGATAAATGTTGCTTTGAAGATGTTTATTTCCAAAGTTCCCAAGCAATTGGTAACTTTTTCTATTGTTATAGGTGGTATGCTTAGTTCAGTGGCTGTAGATGCCGGTTACGTGATACTGATACCAATAGGTGCCACGCTTTTCCTTGGCATGGGCCGGCACCCCCTTGCAGGAATAGCTGCCGCCTTTGCAGGTGTATCGGGTGGTTTTGGAGCTAATGTATTGCCCACCGGACTCGACCCCATGCTGGCCGCTTTTACCGAACCCGCATCCAATATCATAAACCCGTTATATACCGTCAACCCCCTCTCCAATTACTACATTATGGCTGCTGCTGTACCCCTGGTAGGAATAGCAGGTACATGGGTGACAGAAAAAATCATAGTGCCACGCCTGGGTGAATACCGACCCGAAGGTGAAAAACTGAGCGATGAAAAAAACAATGACATTACACCACTCGAACGTAAAGCATTGAAATGGTCATTGGTTTCAATAGTTGCCGTTCTGATACTGGTTGCAATTGCAATAATACCTTCTGATGGTATTCTGCGCGGCGAATTTGACGAAAGCATCGGCAAACACAGCTTCAGACCATTCTACGATTCCATTGTGCCGATAATGTTCATACTATTCTTTGTCGCAGGGCTGGTTTACGGAATTATTTCAAAAACCATCAAAAACGATAAAGATGTTGCAACCATGACAACAAAATCAATGTCAACCATGGGCTTATATATTGTAATAGCATTTGTCGCAGCACAGTTTGTAGCCTACTTTAACTGGTCCAACCTTGGGAGCATCCTTGCAGTAAAAGGCTCGGAAGGTCTCACTGCGATAGGGTTTACAGGAATACCCCTGTTGGTTGCTTTCATTCTTGTTTCATCATTGGTAAACCTGATCATGGGAAGCGCATCAGCCAAGTGGGCACTGCTCGCGCCTATTTTCGTGCCAATGCTGATGCTTATGGGGTTTGCTCCCGAATTAACACAGGCCGCCTATCGTATCGGCGACTCCTACTCCAATATCCTTACGCCTTTGCTGCCTTACTTCCCCCTTGTAATAGTCTTTATTCAAAAATATGACAAAACAGCCGGTATAGGTACACTGATATCCATGATGATACCATACGCCATAGCATTTATGATAGCAAGAATACCCAAATTCATAATATGGGTATGGCTCGGATTACCACTGGGTATTGAAGGCCCGCTCTACTATGAGGAAGATAAAGATGACCCCGCTGCGCATCAAATTATTGAAGAACATGCGGAAATTGAAAATGACAACTTTAATGATGATACTTATGTGATGGATAGTATTGAAGGGAAAAAAGAAGAAAAGAACGGCGAAACAGAAACCGAATAAAATCAGCCGGTTCTTATAAGCAGCTTTTCTAAAATACAAAGAGGACAGTGTAATTATATACTGTCCTCTTTGTAATAAAAAACCAACACATCTCTTCGAACACTCAAGGCTATATTAATATGTTTTGTATAATACATACCCCGGGTTTACTAAAATCAGAACCCTTATTTAATAACATTTAATTTGTTTATTTATTCTTAGCGGTATTCGCGCTGTAGTTATAACAGGTCGCCACTACGTGGCTTTTGGGTTGTCAATACTACTGCTACAAACAGGTCACTCCTGCGGAGTTGTCTTGCAATTGTTTTTCGTTATAAACATGTCAGTACAACAAAATTTCCTTTTTTTTTGCATATTGCAACACCCAAAAGCCTACTATTTTACAAAATAAACAATAGAAAATCAGCCTTTTAATAAAACAGCAATAACTTCATGCACAAAACCGGGGTAATATTAATATCCCAGGATAAACTTAACTGCTTTTTCAATAATGGGATCTATACCCAGTTCAAATGCTTCTTCTTCATCAATGTCTATCTGTATATCGGGAGGTATTCCGCTTTCGATATTAAAACCATCCGGGCTATAAAACCTTGAGCTGGAAACTCTTAGCAGCCATCCGTTAGGCAGATCACGGAAAGCGGGCATTCCCCCGCCGCCACCTGTAGTATCACCCACAAGCGTAACATCATCCAAAACCCTCATATACTGGGTAAAGTATGTTGTTGCACTATAACTTTTCCGATTGGTAAGAACCACTACCTTGCCGGTAAACCTGTCGCCATCATAGGGTTCGATATGAACTTCTTCAACCCTGAAGTCTTCATGCCCCGGACCATATTTGACCCAATTATACCCTGCAAAACGTTTGTGATCGGTAAAACGACCTGCAATCCGGCGGGCGTTATCAGGATTGCCACCGCCATTGTTACGTACATCGAAAATAACACCCCTTTTGCCTCTCAGATTGTTGATCACAATATCCATATGCCCTTCGCCAATAGGGTTACCAAAACTACTGTAATAGATATAAACTATATTCCCCATGTCAAAAAACTCAAACGGTCCTATATACCTTTGCCTGCCTTTATAATAATTCCTCTCAATTATTGAATAATAAAAGTTTTCCGGGCTGTTTAAATACCACCGCCAGTTTCTCGAACGGTCGAAAGAGCTTACCAGGTTAACATGCCCGTCTTTCAACTCATACAACATATCGGCACAAACATCAAACAACCCTACAGCCCCCATTCTGCTGTGTACTTTAGGACGATAACGCCCGTATACCTCATCCCAGTCAACATCTTTATATTCAAAAAAAGAATAATGAGTATCTGCAAATTCCCATATTTCCTCAAATATTGACTCAGGATCCACCGAAGCATCAGGCTCAATAAAAAGCTTTTCACATGAACAGGTTAAAAACAGCAAGAGTATAACGATCATGTTATTCAACATGATCTGTAATTTCTTATTATTATGCATAATTATTATCTTTTGTTTGTCCTTAAATAGATAAATATTGATAAAAACTCAATTATTTGTCAGTTAACTTTAAAATAAAATTCAAGCACCAGTTGATGTACAGCGTTGTTGACATTTAAGTTGTGATTGCCCTTCATTGAGTAATAATCCCATATATAACCTATTCTGTAGCGATTAGGGTTTGAAGGATTACCGAATGATTCATCTAAAAATATTCCGGTTGTGACATGACCGAAATTGGATAGTTTCAGAATATGTCTTTCACCCGGTTGAAATGCAATACCTCCGTCACCCGACAACATGAAGGTTGTACCATATTCCGGGTATCTTATTCCGATGCCTGTCAGTGTTGCTGATAATGAAAAATCAACATTCCATTGCCGTAAAAAGTAAAAGCTTGTTGAAAGCTTGCATTGCGGTCTGACTTCACCAATTATATCGGCAAACAGGTACGAGTTTCCCAGTCGCGGAGCAATACGCACATCGGCAAATAAATTAGCCTGTAAGCCCGCATGAACCCGGATAATACCGCGGGAATTCAGGTTTCTGAGATGCAAATACCTTACTCCCAATGAAGGCTTGTAAACCTGTGTTCCTTTATGTTCCGGCTCCAGATAGCCGAAGTTGATCCGTAAAAAATTCCATTCGGCAATATAATCAGGAGTATAAACCCGCCGGCCAAAATTGATCAGAGCTCCCGGCCCGGTATAATGAAGGTTGGACATTTTTTGATCCAATATGATACCGGTTGAAATGCCCTGGTCAACTTTATAATAAACATGTTTGTAATTGACATTATGTAGTTTAACGTTATCTGAGTCCCTCCGGTCTTGATCATCATCAGCCATTGCATTTAATACATTTAAAGCGGTAAAAATAAACAGGTTGAATATTATCAGCAATCTTTTTATTTGCATCTGACTATAATATTATTTATTATTATCATATATTTAAATTACAAAATTTTAATGTGATTATCTCTTCTTTTTAGCAATAGCCGTTGTATTGCTTTTCCTCCATTTAAGCGAATAAAGGTCTTTGCGACGATCTTTAAGATTTCTGACGCTTCCCATATTATGCAGCTCTTTAAGCAGATCAAGGTCTACATCAGCCACCAAAGTCATTTCAGTGTTAGCTGTAGTTTCGGCAACAATGGCATTATTGGGAAATGCAAAATCGGATGGAGAAAATACGGCTGACTGGGCAAACTGGATACGCATGTTTTTAACTCTTGGCAGGTTGCCCACCGACCCGGCAATTACAACATAACACTCATTTTCTATTGCTCTCGACTGTGAACATATTCTAACCCTGTTGAAACCGTTTTGGGTATCGGTAAGGAAAGGAACAAAAAGAATATCCATTCCCTGGTCAGCCAATATCCTTGACAGCTCAGGAAATTCAACATCATAGCAAATAAGTATTCCTATTCTTCCTGCATCTGTTTCAAAAGTTTTCAAAGAGTTTCCTCCTCTCATACCAAAACTGGCAACTTCGTCGGGTGTGGGATGTATCTTGTACTGACCTTCCCATGTGCCATCACGCCGGCAAAGGTAAGAAATGTTATATAGCTTGTCTTCTTCGCAGATCGGCAAACTGCCCAAAATAATATTGATGTTGTACGAAATTGCAAACTCAGAAAACTTCTCTCTCAAAGGCTCAGTATATTCAGCCAACCCCCGCAAAGCCTCAGCTTCCGATAAATGGTTGAATTCAGCCATAAGTGGAGCATTAAAATATTCAGGCAACAACAAAAAATCTGACTGATAAGAGCTTACCGAATCAACAAAAAATTCTACCTGCTCCAGCAATGCCTCGAAAGAAAAAACACTGCGCATCTGCCACTGAGCCAAACCTACCCTCACTACCGACTGCCTGCCTCCTATCAGCTTTTCCTTCTCCTCATAATATATATTGTTCCACTCAAGCAAAGTGGCATAAGTCCTGGATTCCTTATCGTAAGGCAGATAATTTCGCAATATCTTTTTTACATGAAAGTCGTTTGACAATTGAAAAGTAAGAATAGGATCATAAATTTCCTTCATCTTTACCTTTTCAATATATTGCTTTGGAGTTAGAGTATCTTTATATTCTTTATAACCCGGAATACGTCCGCCTGCGATAATGCTTTTAAGATTAAGCTTTTCGCACAATTCTTTACGGGCATCATATAACCTTCGGCCAAGCCGCATGCCTTGGTAATCAGGATGAACAAAAATATCGATCCCGTAAAGCACATCACCGTTTGAATCATGAGTGTTAAAAGTTTCATTGCCTGTTATCTGATAATATGTATGATTATCGCCAAACTTACTGTAGTTGACTATCAATGACAAGGCTACCGCCACAACTTCACCGTCGATCTCAATACATATCTGACCCTCGGGAAACAACTTCAGAAGCCTCCGTATCTCCCTTTTTTGCCAAACATCTTCATCAATTCCACTATATGCTTCATGCATAGAACTTACCAACGTATCATAGTCCTGCTGTGTTAAGTTGCGAAGTATAACCTTATGGTCACTGCTCTTGTTTTTTACTTTATCTTTTGTGATCATAGAAGTGAATTATATGTTGAAATAAAATGTAAAAATAAGCTGAATTATTGTAATATAAGATAAGCAGCCAACACATTATTTTTCAATTTTATTATACTTACGTAGTATTTCCAGTATCTGTTCAACGGGTAGTGCTTCAATTTTATGATTATTTCGTCCTGCCATTGTTTTGGCGGCAAACAGCGAATTCAGTATTGCTTCTTCAGTGGCTTCAATTACGGCTAAGAAAAGCGGTGATGTGCTTTCGTTGCGTAACACAGCCGTTTTGTGATACGATGATTCGTCGTTATGTCTGATAAGGTTATCTGGGGCAACGGAAAAAGCAATGACATAATCACCGCTTCCATTAGATGAAATACCACCTGTTTTTGCCAGACCCAGCATGGCTCTTTTAGCCAGCCTTTTCAGATTTCTGGAACAAAGAGGTGCATCGGTAGCAACAATTATCATACATGATCCGTCGGCATCATCTAAAATTTTATCCCTGTACATATATCTGTTTAATTCTTTTCCGACCGGAGCCCCGTTAATTTCAAGCACACCTCCGAAATTGGATTGAACGAGTACACCAACCGTATATCCGCCCAGTGATTCGGGTATGAGACGTGAGGAAGTTCCTATGCCTGCTTTGAACCCAAAGCTTATTGTGCCCGTGCCGGCTCCGGCATTGCCTTCTTCAACTAAGCCTCCCGAAGCATTTTTTATTGCATCAAGAACATGATGCTCTTTTATGTGCCTTCCCCTGATATCATTAAGCCATCCGTCATTGGTCTCCCCTACAACAGGGTTGACAGACCTGACTTCATCATTACCCGGCAAAGACAAAGTATAACTTATTAAAGCACCGGCCGCAACAGGAACACTTAGTGTGTTAGTCAAAATTATGGGTGTTTCAATATTCCCCAATTCTTCCACCTGGCTGTACCCTGTCAGTTTGCCAAAACCATTGGCCAGGTATATGGCAGCGGGAACCTTCAATTGAAAAAGATTGTCTGCGTGAGGTAATATGGCAGTTACTCCGGTACGAATATTCTCTCCTTCATATATAGTGGTATTACCAACCTTTACACCTTCTACATCGGTAATGGCATTATTACGCCCGGTTTGCAAAATACCAATTTCAATTCCATGGTTTCTTGCGCGCATCGATTGGTTATTTACCTGTGTATTAACACTTATCAATACAACAACTAAAAAAAATGTTGTAATTATTATTTTTTTCATACGTAAAATTATTTTATAAGTTTAATTAACAGCAATGTATCATATCGGGTATAGGGTTACAAGTAGTCGTAGAAAATCGGGGTTTCGTGAACACACAACGGTTGACGGGTAATCCTGAAAACCGGGATTTCGTTATTGCTCAACGTGTTATGATTACCCTGTTTTATTTATTGTGAAACTATTTCATCAATTAAAGCAACTGCTCTTACCAGATCGCTTTCTGAACGTATCCATATATTTTCACGGCGCAAAGCTGTTCTGATTTCACTGCGATACTCCGGAAATATCCGGTATAAAGCCCTTCTGTTTAACCTGCCAACTTCAAAAGCTTCATTATCAGGCATCACAATATAAAAAACCGGATCAGCCTCCAGTCTGGGAACTGAAATATGCGTACCCCTCACACTTGTAAGTCTTTCACCGGTTTTAACAACACGCCTTTGCGCCATCAGCGAAATATTACCCTCATACAACTTCTGTGCGAAAATATTTAATGAGTCGTCTCTGAAAGCCACATCAATTGAAACATTTCTGAATACCACAGGTTCCCTCATTTCAGGAAGGTTAATGGAAAACTCCTTTACCAATTTTTTATCTACCTTAACAGGCTGGAAAGTTTTAGATGACATCCAGATCAATTCATCCAGATAGGTATTGTATTTTAAAAGCTTGTCATGAACTGCTTCGCCCGTAATCAAAACAACATCACCTTTAAGCCAATTTTCATTCATATAATAACTTCCATCGGCCCGCATTGTAAAAGTATAAATCTCGCCCGATAATCTCGGCTCAAAAACCGATAAAAACATTTTTTCGTAATAACCATCCTTTGCATATATATTAACGGAAAAAATTATTGTCGAAAAAACAATATACATCAAAAGAACAATATTTATAGGTTTTATCATAACACTGCTATTTTATATTTATTATTTCAGAAATACTAACGGGGGTGCCACCTGATGTAATTCCCTGTATTTTTATTAAATATTCACCTGTCAGGTCGCCGGAGTAAAATGACAGAGTCTTTGACCGGCCTTTTTCAATATCAATGTCAGCACCCCAGTATAAAACCTGCCTCAGATCCGGACGCTGAAAACCATCGCCGTTGCGCTGACCATATTCCGGAGTAACATATTCTGTGGGTTTTTTAAGAGTTTCTTTTATCATAGATGTCCTTGTCCGGTGTGCAAGGGCCGTCAGATATTCATAGTTCCTTGTAAAAATCCCGATTATTCCCGGAAAAAACATTTCCCCGTGATACCATTGATAATTATGAATCTGTAATTTGTATATCTTTTTTGAATCAAGATGTGTCAGTTTGTCGATATCGTATGTAATTATACCATCAAGGAAGTAAACGGGTGACCCGGGCAGCCATTTTCGCTCAGTGCCGCAGATCAGCCTTGAAACATAACTGCCCGCCCGACCTCTTAATTGCCATCCGTAAACAATCTCCCTCGAAATTTCATGCAAACTGTCTAATGGTGCATAATTGTCGGTATAAATAGTCCGATTGGCTTCCGAAAATATTACAGGCGGATATGAAACCGGTTTTGCTTCTTTGATTAATTCTTCAACATGATTAATACCATAAGCTTTATTGACCCTTACAATGTCCTGGCTTCTTTTTATGAAATCCATTTTATCCCTCAATAAAGCAAATCTCCCGTTTTCAAATGGTGTTTCATAAGAAAATTTATCTGAAATTTCAATTACAGGCTCTTTTTCATCGTTTTGAGCATCAACAAAAAAATAGAGTCTGTCAAAATAAAAATAATCGGAAAGGGCAAAATGAAACCTGCCCATATCATCTGTTTGTGTATATAAAACATTGATGATTGTGTCGGGTTTGTTAAGTATGATCCTTGTTTCCTGCAATGGAACATTTGTCTTGCCGTCAACAACCCTTCCCGATATTATCAGTCTTTCGTTTTCTATTAAATAATTCTGGCTGAAGTTTTGTTTGTCATGATTAACATTATCTTGATCAGCATTATTTATAATAAGATATTCATTCAGCTCTTCCACATCCATTTTACCAAATAAAGAAACAGCTTCTTTATGGTTAAAGCCTGAAACTTTGGTTAACTCCAAAGCTCTGTTATATCCTTCAAAACTCACATTCTGTTTGTTGATCATACCGGGTTTTACAACAGATACGGAAAGGATAGCATTATCATCTTCCAGAAGGGTTCCGTCAAGGGTAAGCCTGACCTTCTCTCTTTTACCATATTGGTTTTTATCAGTTTCAAGGGTTATCTTTGAATTACCATTATAATCATTATACCAGGGTCTTTTCGCCACCGTTCCCCATCCTCTGCCTTCTGCTTCAATGAATAAAAGACCTTTTGGAATATTGAGCTCTTTAAGGTCTATTATTGTGCTAAACGGTTTTTCATATACTATCTCATCAAACACCAGATTATCTTTATGCATTATTTTCAATCTGTCAATAACCGGGCTTTCAGCGGCGGGTATGATTTCAACTTTCAATTTGTTGTTTTCTTCATTGACTTTCAAAGCCAAACCGCTTTTCCGGGCTTCAGGGAGCTCATATAGTTTATCCGTGCCGTCAACGGCAGCATAGTATGCATAACCTGAATCAGGAACCATTGATACCGTTGCAAATCCGTGAACATTTAATATGGTATGTGCGACCGTATCAATTCTTTCAATAGTGTCATTACTTTTACTCAATACCCATACATCACGCAAAGCCGCATCAAAATCACCGCTTGTTTTTATTAGCAGCGTATTGTCAATCCCTTCCACAAAGCTTCCGCTTTCCGGTGCAAAAATAAGCTCCGGGGCATCCGGGTCGACACTATCCTCTAAAAGCATTTCCGGATTCTCATCAAACCTGTTGACAATCAATACCGGTTTCCTGAAAAAAACGTCTTCACCCCGGTTTCTCATCCGGTTGGTATGTGCAACCAACTCGTAATAGCCGGTTGACAATGTGTCATGAAGGTAAATACTACCCCTCGAACAAGATCTGTCAAGCTGCATTATTACACGTTCTACAACATTATCATCATTTCTCAAAGCCAGATAAATAAATTTGCTTTTCAGATTCTCTTCATTATTATCGTTTAAAAGGTAAGCCTTAAACTGTAAATGTTCGCCGGCAATGTATAAATCGCGGTCAGTATGAACATATACATTCTCATTGTGAACCTGTCGGGAAGAAAATTTTTCGGAAAACAGGTCATCCGATAAACCTAAACTTAAGCAAACAAACGCAATTAAAATATTCCAATATAATTTCATAATTCAATCAAGTTATTGTTATTACAACCACCATTCCGGTACTTCATTCAACATACAACCCGATGTGGGTACGTACTCCAGACAGTCAAGAGTGTCGATTTTTATTATATTCTTATCAACTTTTGGTCTGATATGTAATGAAGCTTTAGTAACCGATGACACTTCAAAAAATCCCAGCACAAGATCATCAGGGTCGTTAACATTGTTTATATTGCTGGCCAGTTGAGGTGATATGGGATCAAAAAAGCTTCCCTCATCGCTAAGTTGTTTGTTTCGCTCATAATGAAAAGTATACGCATCGTCATTCAGCGTATAAATAGATTTTATGATTCTCGGATGCGCATAGGAAATTATCCTGGTCTGTCCATCAATTTCTACCTCTATCAGCGGAAATCCGATAAATCTCATATTCCAGCTGTCCAAAGGAATAAAAGCAATACGGGTATGTGTCGGCCCGGGAATATTGGGAGTTTTTGCAATATCAGCTTCAAGAAAATCGGTAACAGGTTTCTTGAGCCAGCAATAATCAAAAACAGGCGTAGCATAACTACGATCTATCAAATATTGCAACATTAATATTGAGGTAAACCTGATCTTAATATCTTTACCATCATCTCTCGAAACATCCAAAAACAGATTAACGCCCTTGACCTCACGCTGATATATATCACCACCAACCTGCGATTCAAAAAAAAACAACTGCGTTCCGAAATCAGCATATACCGAATCGACATTAACCGGAGCAACCATTTTTTGCTGTTCAGACTCATATAGCGTTCCGTCAGCCCTTTCAATGTGCAGCGTATAAGTCTCTCCAATCTTACCCGAAAAATCGGCAGGAGTATGATAATGACCTGCTATTTTTTCTTCCAGATGAACGATATTATTGTTCGAGTCTTTTATCCGTATCACAGCATTAGTTTCATATTTCATACCGTTATCTTTGCCAAACACATTGGTTCTTGAAAGCTTTACCAAATGAGGGCCTTGCCCATCCGTTAATCTGCCTTCCACAACCAAATATTCCTTTTCAACAGAGATCTCAGGTTCATATATCTCCGTGCATCCTTTCAAAAATATAAAAGAAATCGCTAAAACCACAAACACATTGTATCTCATTTTAATAATCTTTTTAAAGTTAGTGACTTGATCAAAAAACACTGATTAATAATATATATACTTACAATACTAACATTCAAATATATTCACCGGTCATTTTTTTATAACCACCAATCCGGAACTTCACCCACCATACAATCGAAATTTGAAACATGTTCCAGGCAATCAATAAATTTGACTACTATTTGCTTAAACTGGTAATGCGGCAATTCCAATATTTCTACAAGCATGGTGGCTTTTGACACTGATGATACTTCAAAAAACCCCAACACAACTTCATCCGGATCGTTGATATTATAAATATTGCCGGTCAGCTGCGGAGAGATGGGGTCGAAAAATATTCCTTCACCTCCCAGCTGTTTATTACGTTCAACATAAAAATTGTATGCCTCATCACCTAGTGTATAAACAGATTTAAGAATTCTTGGTTTTGTGTACAGGGCAAAAGTTGTCTCGCCTTCCAGTGTTGTCCTTTCCACTAACGGAAATCCAAGATATCTCATACTTCTGCTTTCTATTGGTATGAAAGCAATACGGTTGCGTTTTGATTCATGAATACCGGAATCCTTTGTTACATCCGTCTCTAAAAAATCAGTTACCGGCCTTTTGATCCAGCAATACTCCTCATCAGGATCTACTTCACCAATTTCTCCTATGGATGTATGCTCATCATCCTCGAAAAAATATTGCAACAATAAAATTGAAGTAAACCTGAATTTAGGGTATTGATCATCATCCCTTGAAACATCCATAAATAAATTCACGCCTTCAATTTCTTTTTGATATAAGGTATTGGTAACCTTTGATTCGAAGAAAAATAAATGTGTGCCAAATTCGGCATATACCTCATCTATCTTAACCGGTGGCTGCATTTTCTGGGGTGTTGACCTGTATAACAACCCGTCGGCTGTTTCAATGTGCAGTGTATAGGTTTCTTCTATATTACCGGTAAAATCATCAGGAGTATAATAATTACCATCACTCTTTTCTTTAAGATTAATGTTATTATTATTCGAATCAACAATTCTCAGATCTGCATTTTTGACATGATTTTGCTTAAATTCTTCACCAAAGACATTTGTCATTGAAAGTTTTATTTTATGAAAACCGGGTTCGTCGGTTATCAAGCCCTCCACGACCAAAAAGCTTTTATCTACTAATAATTCGGGATCATAAATATCGGTACAACCAGATGAGATAAACATCAAAGAAGAGCAAATAAGGAAAATATTTATATTTTTTTTCATCGGTAAAAAATGTATTTATACTTATAATCTCTGATAATATATATTATTAATTTTCAGGTTTTTATTTCCAGGCCCATGCACGCTCATTCTTTATTCATCTTCTTTTTGAACCCTCAGTGAATGGGTGTTTTATATCTAAACCATATCCTCAAAAAATAAGTCATTTCATTATTTCAATAACCCATAATAATCAAAATGAATAATTATATGTAATAGTTGGCAACGGTCTGCCGATTATATACAACTGATAAAGGTTGAAAGAACGATGCGAGTCAATTGTATGCGGATCGCGTTTATAAAAGACGGAGTAGGGATTTTTCCGTCCGTAAACATTCATCAGCGAGAATGTCCAGCTACCTTTGCCTGTTTGATCCACCCTAAGATTTTCACCGAGTGTCAGAGAAATATCAAGCCTGTGGTAGGCAGGCAAGCGGTATTTATTTCTGTCGGAATAGTATATCAGATAATCGCTCCCGTACGAATACACCAATTCGGGCAGCGTAACCGGTCTTCCGGTACTATATGTAAAGACGGTGCCGAACCTCCATCTTCGTGAAATATCATAATTAAGGTTTATAACAAGGTTGTGCGGGCGATCATAATTCGAGGGGAAATAATTGTTCCTGTTTATCTTATTTTCAGCAAACTGCTCCTGCGATCTTCGCATAGAACTCGAATAAGTATAACTCGTCCAGCCTGTCAAACGCCCTACATTCTTCCTTATGAAAAGCTCCAGACCATAGCCATATCCTTTTGCATTAATAACATCGGCTTCGAGAAAATCATTCATCACTATTTCAGCCCCGCTTTTATACTCAATAGAGTTTTTAAAATCGCGGTAATATACCTCAAGCGATGTTTCTATAGTATTATTTCTGAAATTCTGAAAATATCCTATCGCATACTGATCACTTATTAAAGGTTTGATATGCTGGTCGCTTAGTTTCCACAGATCGGCAGGCGACATAACCGATGTATTGGAAATAAGATTTATATACTGATTGATGCGATTATAACTTAATTTAACCGAGCTTGACTCACCTGTTTTATAGCGAAATCCAAAGCGAGGCTCCAGGCCGTTGTATTTTGAAACTATCTGATTGCTGTCGTAAGAACGTTGTTCTATTAAGTTTTCCTCGCTCATTGGCAGGTCCGGTTCATATATATTAACGGTTGCCGGACCTAGCTGAAGATACTGAGTAAAACGCAAACCAAGCTCCAGAGACATCCTGTCGCCTATTAAAATATCATCACTGACAAATGCCGAAAGTTCAAGAGCCTGCTCATCATCCATAGTTTTACGATCAATTGCCGACTCATCACCTAACGGAAACATGTCGCCGGGCGAAATATTATAATTGATGGCATTTACACCAAATTCAACCGAATGGTTATGAAAAGGCTGATATGAGAAAAAATACCTGAAACTTTTATAATCTATTTCCGATTTCATCTTTGAATGTACAAGAGGATTAATGGCAGGTTTTTCCGCAACCTGGTAATTATAGTTACTCCAGCCAAAAATCATTGTGCTTGAGAGCGTTTTACCGATGATACGGTTCCATCTTAGTGAAGCCAGTGCATTGCTGTACTCAAAGATATTTTCCTCACGAAAACCAAATTTATCAAAGCTATAATAGCCGAATATTGTCAAATAATTGTCCAGATTGATCATAATATTCGACATTGCCGTAAAGTCATGAAATCTTGCCGTGCTGTTCATAAGGTCTTCATCGGGCATTTCTCTCAACAACCAATCAGAGTAAGTAGATCTTGCACCGAAAGAAAAGGATGCCCTGTCCTGAACAATTGGGGTTTCAAACAACAACCTGCTGTTTATCAGGCCTATTCCCCCACGTATAGAAGGTTTCTCTTTATCCAGCCTGCTGTTAAGACGGATATCCATAACTGATGAAGCCCTTTCACCGTATTTTGCAGGAATACCTGCTTTCATCAGCGTAACATTTGAAACCATTTCAGGATTGATAACAGATATAAATCCAAACAAATGAGATGAGTTGAACAGCGGCACGTTTTCAACCAGGATCAGGTTCTGATCAGCACCACCACCCCTGACATTAAAGCCGGTTCCAAATTCACCGACAGACTGAACCCCCGGTAAAAGGGTCATACTTCTGACAATATCCTGCTCGCCGAAAGTCGAAGGTAATTCACTCAAAACCTTTGAATCCATAGACACCAGGCTCATCTGCGTACGCATAATATTGTCCTCGGCACGCATTGCAACAATTGTAACCTCATCCAACTCGGTTATTTCACTGAACAGATCGAAAGTAACTCTCCCGTCGCTGATAAGCTGTATATCCTGGTAAATTTCCTCATAACCGGTATAGGATATTCTTAAACTGTATTGCCCGACTGGAAGCTCTAATGAAAAATTGCCGTCAACATCAGTAGTAACACCCGTCTGACTCTCCGGATCATAAATCACCGCACCAATTAACGGCTCATCCGTAGCACCGTCCAATACACTGCCCGTTATTGTGGCACGAGAATATCTGCCAAACTGATTAGGATCGCCTATGATAATATAATCATCCTCATAGGCAAGCCTCTCTTCCAAAACCCTTTCCGTAGGAACAAAAACAATTACATCATCAATAAATATAACCTCCAACCCAACTTTTGATGTAACTTCCTCTGTTATTGAATGAAGCGATAATTCAGCTATCGCAGAACTGAATAACACCTCCTCAAACCACTGAGGCTGGTAAAAAACAGTTACCGAATGTTTCTCCTCAACAATTTCTATAAGTTGATCTATCGTAAAATCTTCATTGATATTCTTAAAGGACCCTGAAGAATAACCTTTCTGAAAAAATGAAAAAAATATAAAAATAACCGAAACTGAAAATAACGTAAATCTTTCCATAAAACAATGTAATTCTTATGAAGCAATTATGAAATCACTTTAAATTTGACAAACAAATAAATACGGATTACGATTCCGGATAAATGATAAAATTTCTTTTCCGCATCCAACAGAAAATGCTAATATCAAAAACAACAAAAATACACTAAATATCATAACCAGAATACGAAAAAAACAAATGTATATTGTTAATTCAAAAACAACAAATATTTAAATTACACGGTAATTCAAATTACAAAACTCCAATAAATATACCGTTTTAATTAACTTAAAGCTTGTCAGACAATTAAACATCAATCATTTAAGAATATTAAGAAAGTACAACGACAACAACACCGCAAAGTGTCCGATTGTGTTCATGTTTTGTACGTCTGCGAACAATATTTATAGATTTAACAAACGTTTATGCCAATTCGTATTTTTTTATCTTTAAACTGGCTCTTTATCAAAATAAGAGTTAACACCAATTACACCTTATCCATATTTTTAAAAAAAGTAGAATAGTGTAAGAAGTCCCCTTATGTTTGTCAGTTCTTCGCTTTTTTTGATTCTGCCTTTATCACCGGGTTCTCCATAGGCTGCAGCCGTATATTCCAATTCGGTCGAGATCTGCACCGAGTTTGAAATGAACGACACCGAAGGAGAAATACGATAAACATAATCTATGTTTTCGCCTCTTGAGAAATAGATACCCATATTTTGATGTGATGTTCCGAAATTTTTCGCAAAACCTCCAAATAATCCAAACCTGATATTACTCCCATAAACAATATTCCCCCATACAAAAAGATGATTTGTAGGTGTATAGGTTTCAATACCATTTCCCATGTCTATGGTTTTTACGGCATACCCGCCGAGCAAAAGGTGTTCGGTAAGATTCTGACCAAATATGCTTTTACACTGCCATTTAAAATTATTATCAGCATAGCTCCAATACCCCATAAAAGCATAAGTTTCTATTGATTCATTGGTTTTTATAAGGCTGTCGCTGACCAGTCGTGGTCGTAAAACTTTATAATCGCCTGCAACGCCCACCACATGTTTATTTCCATTATACTGGAGCTGCAGGTGAACATTGGGCACCAGTGTGGTTCTCATGTATGTATTGTCAAATCCAAGCGGCCCGTCACTTGAATTATCGCGTTGTGAAAGCAGGGTTAAGTTAATCCTGTAATTATCATAAAAATGAGTATAGCTGATCTGCGGATTTCGTATAAAAGGCTGAAAAGGCGCTCCCGTGTTGAGTGATATGACTTCAGGGAATACCTCAACCACAAACATGGGATGCCAGAATTGCCCGAACATCAACTCCGACCTGTCCCATCGCAATTTGCCGAAAGCATGCCTGAGCCTGAAACCGTTGATGTCGGCTTCCGTAACACCCGAAAAATCAGCCTCTATCAGGCCCGAAGTCCTGGCGCCAAAAGCCTCAGGACCTTTTATCCTGCCCAATAAACGAGTCGTAATTGCACTGTAATTGAATGCCGGCGAAGCATTTATATCTATACCCTGATTGTCGTAATATCTATCTGCAGGATAAAACAAGAACAAATCCTCGCGTGATGCCACTACCTGACGACTATCATACCAATAATCACTTTTTATGAAACCGCTGAAGCTAATGCCCCAGTTCTTCTCTTCCTCATTTTCATTATTATCTTCCCCGTAAAAAGAGACTGCATAAAAAACAATGAAAACCAGTGATAAGAATGTTTTTTTCATGTCCGTATGTTTTGAGTTTGATAACAGATATTGATACTTTAATAATACTTTTATGTAACGGTTAAAGAATAGCGGGTACCCCCACTGGTAACCGTCAATTTATATATTTGCGGCTTACAGGATTTATTAACCTGGCACCCGCTATTCGTTAACCGCAATTATTACATTAACACATCGTCAAATTATCTTTTGATGCTATAAAGGTATTCTCCCGCCACTCTTATGCTAAACCGGTTTTCCTGCTGATAAGGCTAAAGACCGGATTTATGATCAAAGAAACAAACATACCGATTGTTCCTGCCTGCGGTGAAGGAACACCACAGAAATACAACACCAGGCATGTTGCAAGCCCCAGTATGCCTGACGATAAAGCACCAAAGCGCGTTGACCATTTGGTGAAAAGCCCCCACACAAAAGGACCGAGAAAAAACGACCCGATAGCCCCCCACGAAATTCCCAGAATAATGACAATAGTATCAATATCCATTAATGCAAGTATTACGGAAAGTAAAACAAAAAATCCGCTCATAAATCGCATCAGCCGGGTAAGCGTTTTATCCGAAACATCTTTTCGCACAAAACCTGCAAAAAAATCTTTCGCAAATGATGAGCTGGATACCAAAACAAGTGCAGCCAGAGTTGACATTGAGGCCGATAATATCAGTAACAATATTACTACTGTCAATGCTTCAGGTATAACGTTAACGAGCAATTCGGGCATCAGCCTGTCAACAATGGGAGTACCGCCTTCTTCAAAAACTCCGGGGGTAGCCTCGGGCGAAAAGAAAATCCTGGTGGTAGAACCTATAAAATAAGCCACTCCGCATACCAATATCGCAAAGAAAGTAGAACCAATAATTCCGATCCTTACAGCTCGGCGGTCTCTTATGGCATAAAACTTCTGTACAAGCTGTGGCATAGCAATCGGAGCCACACTGGTAAGACATACAAAAGAAAACAAAGCCCAAAACCCGGGAGGACCCACAGCACTTGTCAATTCGGGATTTATCGCCGACAGATCAGCAGCTATGCTCATTAAACCACCTGCTTCCCGTAAAGTGCTGAAAAACAAAATAATAACGCTGGCCACCATTATCATACCAAATACCATATCAATCATGGCCATCGATTTATAACCTCCCATAACAAGATATATTGAGGTTAAAGCTCCCATAAAAATCAAGGCATAAAGAAAAGGTATGCCGAAAGTTGTGGTAAAAAGGTATGACAAACCCATAAATACTGCAGCCGAGTAGGGAATCATAAAGATAAAAATAACCAGGGCCGACAGGAGCTTGAACAGAGGGCTGCCATATCGTTTTTCAAGAAATTCGCTCATGGTAGTTACTCCCATTTCTGAGGTAACTCTTTTTATTCGCCAGCCAAAAACAGACCAAACCAGGAATACACCCACCAGCGCATTAAAAAGAGCTATCCATAACCCCGAAAATCCGAATTCCCAACCAATACTGCCTGCAAAGCCTATAAATAAAACTGCTGAAAAATATGCCGTACCATAGGAAAAGGCTGTCATCCATGCACCGACTTTTCCACCGCCCAGAAAAAAATCTTTGAAAGACTTTGTGCGGCGCAGTCCTATCAATCCAACAACTATAATCATCAACACATACAAAGCAACTACAATGATCCTCGATGCCATAATAAGTCTTACTTATTAAATTATTGAATGCTGCAATTCATAAAACACGCAAATATATTGTATTTTTGGGAAAAAGCTAATGGCCGTTTCAAAAGAAATTATCACATCATCATAACACACATCATTATTCTCCGTCACGATCCTTTACATACCTGTCAAGCCATTCAACCCATTCCCAGTGCATATGCAATATGGATTCGCGTGCGCGGTATCCGTGGCTCTCGTGAGGCAACATTACAAGCCGGACAGTAGCGCCATTTCCCCGTAACGCATCATAATAACGTTCGCTTTGCATCGGATATGTGCCCGCATTGTTGTCATCAGCTCCATGTATAAGCAGTATAGGTGTATTCATTTGGTGTGCATATGAAAACGGTGACATTCTGATGTACAAATCAGAATCCTGCCAAAAAGTACGTTCTTCCCTCTGAAAGCCGAACGGAGTAAGCAAACGGTTGTATGCACCGCTTCGTGCAATTCCGGCGGCAAACATGTCGGTATGAGATAACAGATTGGCCGCCATGAAAGCCCCATATGAATGCCCTGATATCGCAACCCTCTCAGGATCAGTAACACCCATACCGGCCAATTTACTGACAGCAGCCTCTGCATTGGCAATAAGCTGTTCTATGAATGTATCATTAGGTTCCTTATCTTCCTCTCCCACAACCGGAAAGCTCGCATTGCTGAGAACAGCATAGCCCTGGGTAACCAGCATCACGGGCGACGTAGCACCAAGACGGATATACCTGTAAGGCGAATCGGTTACCTGCCCCGCACCATCGGCCGTGATAAACTCCCTCGGATAAGCCCACAACACGGTTGGCAAAGGGTCATCCTCACCAATGTTATAACCTTCAGGCAAGTAAAGCCTGCCATTCAGAGAAACACCATCTTCCCTTTCATAATGGATCATCTCATTATAAATGTTCTTTAACTGTGGAAAAGGGTCGGGCAGGTCGGTAACCTTTACAAGCTTATCATCCTTCAGGTATCTAAGATAAAAGACAGGATGTTTATCGTTGGATTCACGCCTTGTCATTATAATTTTACGGTCAGCATCAACAATTCTGACAGGATATTCGTAATAAGGCGGTTCGGATCGCCACAGCCTTTCAATATAACCTGTTGTAACATCATATGTGTCAACAAAAGGCTTGTTGCCCTCAGGTGTTGCTCCCTGACCTGCCAGGTACAAAAACCGGTTACTGGTATCAAAATGTAGAACCGTTTTGCCATAACGATTGGTTTTGGTCTGAAAACTGCCCGGATCATTATACCTGTCTTCAACAGACCTGTCAAAAATTGGCTCAGGCGGTGTTTTAAGATCCGACGGATTAAAAAACCCTGTGACCATACGCCGATCTCTCCACCAAAATTGATTTACAATTGCATAATCCTCACTGCCCCATATAATACCCCTGTAACGTAATTCGAGTTTGAACCCTTCTATTGGTTCGCCGGTAAAGGGTGGTTCAATGTAATAAATACGGTCACGGAATTTTACTTCGGCAGCCGGATCACCTCCATCAATTGCTTCAACCCAAAACAAAGTTGAAGGAACGTCCGATCGCCATGTAAAATTTCTCGGCCCCTCGCGTGTTGCATCAAACCCCTGCGGAATGTCATCGGCTAAAGGTATATCGGCAATTTTTACCGACTCTCCGTTATTAAGGTCTATAATTTCCACTGACTGGAGAAAGCGTGAAAAAGGAACTATATATGAATATGGCCTTTCAATACGGTTTACCAGCAGATAATTACCATCAGGCGAATCCAAAAAATACCATATAATACCGGGTTCACCTGTTTCGGTGATATTTCCGTTCAAATCAACCCTGTATAGCTGCGAAGTTGCATAATAATCAAATATTTTTTCATCGTACATATCTGTGAGCAAATCCTGGTATGTCCTGACTGCCGCTTTTCTTCCAATGCTTTCCTGAACAACAGGGCCTTCTGCAACCACAGGTCTGGCAGGTGGTTCACCCCTTTCCATGTCCGTTGCAGAAATAATAATAGTCTTACTGTCGGATAGCCACGTATAAGCACTTCCCAACGCCTCATTTATTATTGCGGATGTAAGCCGTTCGGCACGATATTCCATAACATCGACCAACCAAAGCTCAATGCCGTCGTCAACAGTTTGAGTAAAAGCAACCCACCTGCCGTCAGGCGACCATCTGACATTTCTTATGCGCGGATCATCAGGCAAACCGGCAACCTCCCTGTAACTTTCACCGTCAATATCCGAAATGCCAAGCCCGATACCATATCTCGCACGGCTCGGCCCGTTAGTGACCGGATCAATACGTATCCCGCCAAGACGAAGCTCCTTAACCGCCAAATCCTCAATGGCAGGAAGACCGGGATTCTCAATATAAAGGATCTTTTCGGCAGCCGGACATGTCATTATGGCCGGAGTTGCCGGAGCATCAACCAAATCCGTAATCTCCGCAGGAGGCTCACGGTAAGTCAAACTCTCCTGACCCGAAAGATGTGTATTAGCAACACTGAAAAAAAACAGTAATAAAACTGTTAACGAAAACCTTATAAAAGAAAATTTTAACATCATTGATAGAAAATTTGTTATTATTAAATACTTAACCATTAAAAATTCTGCTTATTAAACCCTCAACCACCAACATTCACAAAAAATAATGAACTTATCGAACCGGCCTCACGGGCAATGCAAGTAAACGATACCCCGTATGCACTAAAACCAAAGAGAGTAATTATAGTAACGGTATGAACAAGTAACAAATTACAATGGTTGACTTTATTTTATTAACCCGTTACCCGTTACCCGTCAGAATGACATTGAAACCAATTTTTTTCTTTTCTTTGCTTAAAAAATGGAAAATTAAAAAAAAACAGATCCCGTGATTCATAAATTTTATAAATTTTTGAATATAACCCCGATTTTTTAAAAAAAATCAAATGAATTTGTTAAATTGTGCCGCTGAAGAAAAGTTGAAGGTTTACAAATTATAATGGTTTGACAGGGTATGTTGTTGAGCATTTGCAATAATGGATGATGAGTGCACATTACCCGTTACATGTCACCAAAAACCTTATAAAAAGCCAAAAATTAAGTAAACATATAAACACTTTAAAAATAAATAACATATGATAAAAGATACACCTATTCCTTACGATGTGATTAAGAAACATATCCGATTGATGAAACTTGACAATGTAGGCAAAGCATCCATACGAGAGATCAAGCGTTTGGTTGACTATGTTGAACAGGAAACCGGTCAGAAATATATCCGTATGGAAATGGGTATCCCCGGTTTACCACCGAGTGATATTGGTGTAAAAGCAGAGATTGAAGCGTTAAAAAAAGGTGTTGCCTCCATGTATCCAGACATTGACGGTATTAAACCACTCAAAAAAGAGATATCGCGTTTTGTGAAGCAATTTGCCGACACCGACATTGACCCGCGGAGTTGTATTCCAACGGTTGGCTCCATGCAGGGCAGCTTTGCGGCATTTATGACCTGCAGCCGTATGTATAAAGAAAAAGACACTGTTTTGTTTATTGATCCGGGGTTTCCGGTTCATAAACAACAATGCCGCGTACTGGGAATACCCTTTGAATCTTTTGACGTTTATAATTACCGGGGAGAAAAACTCCGTGACAAACTGGAGTCAATGCTTGCAAATGGCAACATCTCTGCAATGCTGTATTCAAATCCCAATAACCCGGCATGGATTTGCTTTACCGAAACCGAACTCAAGATAATCGGCGAACTGGCAGACAAATATAATGTGGTCGTACTGGAGGATCTTGCATATTTTGCCATGGACTTTCGCAAAGACATTTCCGAACCGGGCAAGCCCCCCTTCCAGGCTACCGTAGCCAAATATACTGACCATTACATTTTGCTCATCAGCAGCTCAAAAGCGTTCAGCTATGCCGGGCAACGCATTGGCATGATGGCTATTTCCGACAAACTGTTTGACGCCCATGCTCCCAACCTGAAACATTACTACGGTTTTGATACTTTCGGACGGGCAATGGTTTTTGGAACTATTTATGCACTGAGCGCCGGCACAACACATTCATCGCAACACGCCCTGGCTGCCATTCTCAAAGAAACTAATGACGGCAAATATAATTTTATAGAGGTAGTAAAAGAATATGGTGAAAAAGCCAAAATAATGAAAAAGATATTTACCGATAACGGGTTCAAAATAGTTTACAATATGGATGAAGACCAGCCCCTGGCCGATGGTTTTTATTTTACAATATCGTATCCCGGCTTTACGGGCGAAGAGCTGATAGAAAGATTCATCTATTACGGCATAAGCGCCATATCTTTAACAATAACCGGCAGTGAAAGAACGGAAGGGCTTCGTGCATGCGTTTCGCTGGTAAGCCGCGACCAGTTTCCGGACCTTAAATACAGAGTCGAAAAATTTAATGAACATCATCCGGTTTCGTAACCCCGACAGCAATGTGGTAATGAGATAATTGGCCGATACATCTTATAAGTTGAAAGTCAAAAACTAAAAGTGAACATGTAACATTTGACGAATAAAGGAACGGGCAGGCGGCAGTCTCAAAGTCAGCATAAACACAAACGATTCGACAACTAAGCCATCCGGAAATCAGTACCTTTACTGCTACTAACTGCTGACTTTTAACTTTTCACCGTTAACCTTACCCATTCCACTGTTTATTTTTCACCGCCAGCCCGGTTTGACCCATAGTAAATATACGCTACTGCCAGCAGCTTTTTTGAAAGCTATTGACGGGCTGAAAGGCTTTATGGCTTAGTGAAAATATTTTACGAAATAATTTGCCGTGTCAAATGAATTGACTATCTTTGCACTCTTAAAAAACAAAGCTGCATCAGCAAGGAGAGGTGGGTGAGTGGCTTAAACCAGCAGTTTGCTAAACTGCCGTACCTTTAACGGGTACCGGGGGTTCGAATCCCCCTCTCTCCGCAAGGTATCAGCTAAACCCGGGGTAAAAACCTGCTGATATAACCCTATAATATCTTTATATATAAGAGAATTAACGGAAAGCATGAAGCCCCGCTACGATAGCAGGATGATACCAGGTAAACAAAAAATATAAATACGCGGGTCAAACTCCGTCATAATGCAGCTTTTGAAAAAATAATCCGGGGTGTAGCGTAGTCCGGTCAGCGCGCCTGCTTTGGGAGCAGGAGGCCGCAGGTTCAAATCCTGCCACCCCGACTTGATAATCAGCCACTTGCACAAATTATTTTGTGAGTGGCTTTTTTATTTGCATACAATTTGTATACAAATACAGGTTATTTTTAAGGTATTATTTTTTTAAAGATATGTTTTAAAAATCAGTGTTATACAACCTACAACGGTAAAAATGAAAACAAAAAACTTGATTTACCCATTACTATAAATGGGATTATTCTTAGTATTTGCAGGTAGTTGCAAAAAGGATGATGACAACGAATTAACCGGTGTTGTCGATGCTGGTGGCAATGTTTATACAACTGTTATTATTGGCAACCAGGAGTGGTTTACCGAAAATTTGCGTACTACCAAGTACAATAACGGCACACCAATACCCAATATTACAAGCAACTCAGAATGGGGAAACTTAACAACAGGGGCATACGCTTGGTACGATAACGATGAGGCAACCTACAAGTATGCGTAGGGCGCACTGTACAACTGGTACGCCGTTGAAACGGGCAACCTTTGCGCCGCAGGCTGGCACGTACCCACTGATGCCGAGTGGACAACGCTAACTGATTATTTGGGCGGAGCAAGTGTAGCAGGAGGAAAATTAAAAGCAACCGGAACTATCGAAGCAGAAACAGGTTTATGGCATGATCCCAACACCGGAGCAACCAACGAAACAGGTTTTACAGCCCTTCCGGGTGGCGGCCGCTACTAAAATGGGACGTTCGCCATCGTTGGTCTCTACGGTCCCTGGTGGAGTGCTACCTAGTACGATACCGATAATGCCTGGCGCCGGTACATGTACTACTATCGCAGCAATGTAGGCAGATACTACTACTTCAACAAGGAGGTCAGGTTTTCTGTCCGTTGCGTGAGGGATATTGATTAACCCCGTGAAATCCTGCTTTCGCAGTTACAGCTTTGCTGTTATTTCATGGGGTTAATCAACATCCCTGACACAGCGCACAGAGTATCCTGATCTTTTATCGTAGTAACCACGTGCAACGGTTTCCTGCGCAATGCTCAGGGAGCGGCGCCAGCCATTTGCAGGCCCAATTGTGGAGCCCCACCAGAAGCCAGCAACACCCACATTGCCGAAGTTTCCATTAAAGAAGAATCTTACACCGCCTGCCGTACCTGTAAAACCATACTCATTTGAGCCGTACATTCCCGATGCTTTCAACCTAATGCCACAATCATATCCTCTCCCATATCCTGTGCCGTCCCATACAGGGTCACCAATACCATATTGTGTATCAACAGTGCCTTCAAGGTATTTCCATTCTTCATCCGTTGGTACACGCCAGCCATCAGGGCAAAGCTTACCTGTTTCAACAGCATACGCATTATATAATGCTCCATATATAATACCATATTGTCCATAATCATTATTGTACCAACAGTAAGCTCCTGTACTCAGATTAGTCCATTCTTCATTATCGGTTACATTGGGTATTTCATTACCGTCATTGTAAGTGGTGGTTTTGAGGTTTGTCGCCATCCACTCGTAATTGCAACCAATGATATAAGTAGGATAAGTGTTGCCGTCAATGTCGGTGACGCCATCGCCGGGGTACTTAAAATAGGCTTTAAGAGTCATATCTTCTGCCGGCATATTGAAAGTATATTCTGTATTTGCGCTGACTTGTACAGCGTATTCATCAGTCCAGTTTATGAACATACTTCCCGGATTTGAAGTTGCAGTAACATTCACTAATGCACCTGCTTGATACACACCCGCACCTTCAACAGTACCACCTGCTCCCGGGCAAGCAACAAGCGTGAGGATATAATAATTTTCCTGTACCTCAAAATTAGCGGTTAGTTCTATATCATCAGCCGGCATAGTTACTATTGCCGTAGCAGATCCGGGATCATCAACATACTCTGTGTAGCCTGTCCATTCAATAAAATCACAGCCTTCAACGGCTTCGGCAGTAATTTCTACTTCTTCGCCTTCCATATATTCACCTGCACCGTATACAATTCCGGCTCCTTCGGGATTTGTATTAAGGGTGAGAGTATGCAATGGTGCAAAGTTTGCTGTGAGCTCCACATCTTTAGCCGGCATGGTCACAATTGTTGTTGCAGATCCCAGATCATTTACATGCTCTATATCACCTGTCCATTCGACAAACACCCATCCTTCGTTAGCTTCGGCAACGATTTCCACTTCTTCTCCCATATTGTATTCGCCTTCACCTGCAACGTTGCCTCCTTCTTCGGGATCAGCTTCAAGTGAAAGCTGGTAATACAGCATATTGAAATTGGCAGTAAGGTTAACATTTTCAGCCGGCATAGTTACAATTGCTGTGGCTGATCCGGGATCATCAACATGTTCCGTATCGCCTGTCCATTCAACAAATTCCCAACCTTCATTTGCTTCGGCAACGATTTCCACTTCTTCTCCCATATTGTATTCGCCTTCACCTGCAAGGTTACCTCCTTCTTCGGGGTTTGCTCCAAGGGTAAGGTGATAATCCTGCATTTTAAAATTAGCAGTGAGTTCTGCATCTTCAGCCGGCATAATTACAGTTGCCGTATCTGATCCGGGATCATCAACATGCTCTGTATCTCCCGTCCAGTTAATAAATTCATATCCTTCGTTTGCAGTTGCGATAATAGTTGCTCCTTCACCTTCCTGATACTCACCATCGCCGTCAACAATGCCGCCTTCCTCCGGATCTGCATTCAACGCCAGGTTGTATGTTGGAAAGGTGATATCAAAAACATATTCCATATCAGTTGTTGGAGCATCAGTAATAATATCATAACTTACATTGCCATATTCGCCGGTAACATAACCGATAAACCTAAGCTCATCACCGGGATCAAAAGGAAAGCCTGTATCAGATTTGTAATACTGTACCGCTTTCATTTGCGTTGAAATGCCATTGTAAGTTATCCCCGGCGAAGATGTGCCTGCCTGGCCCATCTGTATCATCAAACGCTGCTGCTTATATTTTTTCGAACCGACAGTTAAAATATAATTTTGCAGGTTGCATGCATGAAAAGTGAAATGATGCATGCCCGGCTGCAGAACAGACCCATAACTCGTTAATTTACGTCCCGTCAGATCATAAACATCCAAAGTGAAAACATCCGCTTCCGCAACATATACATCTATTGTCGTTTCCGATGAAAAAGGATTGGGGTAATTCTGTGATACATAAAAGCCGTTATAACCGCTACCCATAAAATCAATATGTGTAATAGTCAGTACAAGGACGGTATCGCCACCATAGAGCATCAAAGAACCATCCTGTGTGAGGTTTTCAACCAAAATGCTGTCAAGTTTTACATGGCCACCGGGATGCTTTGCCGAAAAAACCAGTGTAACCGATTCATCGGCTTTTATGCTGAAGGCTGCAATAATAAATGATAAAATAAATAATAGGATTGTTCTCATAACTTTCTGATTTTTGTTAACAAATAGATTTAATTCTTATTAATTGTCTCGGCTTCATTAGCTATACTTATGATAAAACATACCTTAACATCACATTTTTTTTTGTTATTTTATGGTTATTGCCATATATATAATTTGTTAAACGAATATAAGACTTTTTTTAAAACGACTGAAAAAATTTCAATACAATAAAATGTTTTTAAGTTTTTAAAAATATGTAAAAGGGTTTCCGCAGGGCCGGATTTATTAACGTTGGTTTACAAGACATATATTATTACAAACCAGACGTTTAACATATTTCATTCAGATGATATATCGCTTAAAGTTGCGAATAACCCTGTGGAGTAAAAGCGATGACCGTCGCTTTAAAAAACATTGCCATTTCAATTACATGCATATTGCCACTGTAAAAAAATCCTGCCATCTGCTTGGCAGCAGCAGGAAATAAAAATAACGTTTAAAATTTTACACATTTTTATTAAACAGGCAGGGTCTGATCCTAACAAAAAACCGGACGTAATTAACAGCAGATACAAGACAGATCAATCTTAATGTCTGTTTTCTGATCGGAACCGGTTAATTTTATTTTCGAAGAACAGCATTTTCAAATTTTCATTTCCGCAATTTCTTCAACGGCTTTAACAGCGGCATCAATATGTTCTTTGGTATTGAATGGTCCGATACCGAATCTTACGGTTCCTTTTATATCTATTGTTCCTATTTTTTCATGCACTTTAGGTGCACATTGCAATCCTGTCCGGCAAGCGATGTTATAATCAACATCAAGCATCATACCGACGTCGCCTGCAGGTATTCCATCTATATTGAAGCTCAGCACGGGGTTTTGGTTTTCAGTGTTTTCGGCGCAGTATGTTATGACCCTGTCAATTTTTTGCAATCCTTTTCTCAGCCTGTCCCATAAGGCCAGTTCTTGATTATGCAATTTTTCCATTCCGGTTTTGTTTATCCACTTTACTCCTGCGTTTAATCCGGCCACACCGATCATATTGAGGGTTCCGCATTCAAGCCTGTAGGGAAATTCTTCAAGATGCGTAAGTTGTGCCGAGCGCACTCCTGTACCTCCGAATCGCGTATATTTTACGGGAACATCTTTCATAACGTAGGAACCGCCGATGCCGGTAGGGCCCATCAGCGACTTATGCCCGGTAAACACATAAACATCAATACCCATAGCCTGCATGTCAACCTTTACCGCTCCGGCGCCCTGTGCCCCGTCAACCACCAATAACACATCCGCCTCCCGGCAGATCTTACCCACCTCACCTACAGGCTGTATTGTACCTATGATGTTTGAACAATGATTTAACACAACCATTTTGGTGTTGGGCCTTAATGCTTTTCTGATATCATCGGGGTCAATATAGCCATGCTGGTCAAACGGCACATGTGTTACTTCGATGATACCATTCAGTGCGAGATGGTGCAGCGGTCTCAAAACGGAATTGTGTTCAATCATACTTGTAATGACATGATCTCCTTCTTTGGCAATACCTTGTATTATCATATTCAGAGAGTCACTGGCATTATAGCTGAATGTGAGCCTGTCGGGGTCGCCGTCGCCGTTAAACAGGTTCATGAGAATTCTGCGCGTTTCAGCTACCAGCTCTTCAGCCTCCAATGACGCATCAAAGCCTGACCTGCCGGGGCTCACGCCATTGCTGCGGTAAAACTCATCGATAAACGTATAAACTTCGTCGGGCTTCGGAAAGGCGGTAGCCGCATTGTCAAGGTATATCATATTTTGCATAACTGAAAGAGTTTATTGAAAAATTATTCTTTTAAAACCGGCAAAGAGTCGGCAACAATCTCTGCAAGGGTCTTTATCTGTATGTTAAGGTTATAAGTAACATTTATCTGAGTCAACTGGTCAATACAGTTGTGGCATGGTGTAACTACGATAGCCGCTCCCGTTTTGCGTATTTGCCTCACTTTCAGTTCGGCAATTTTCAGCCTCCTGTCGTTATATTCGCTCATGGCCAGCTGACCGCCGCCACCGCCACAGCAAAAGTTGTCGGTACCGTGCGGTGTCATCTCAACAAAATTACTTACACAATTCTTAAGAATGTACCTCTGCTCTTCCACAATACCCGAACCCCTTGCAAGATTGCATGGATCATGCAGTGTTACGGCATCTTTCATCCTTTCCCTGTCGGGTCTGATACGTCCTTTCCTTATATATTCAGCTATCAGCTCTACGGATGTTAATGCTTCGAAAAAAAAACCCTTTTCGATATAATTTGGCGCTTCCCACCTGTTGGATCTTACTCCGTGACCACATTCTGCCAGCACAAGCCTGCCGGATTTCATATTTTGCATTTCATCATACATACGTTGTGCTATGGCTTTGGCTTCGCCTGGATGGCTCGAAAAATAAGCATAATTGGTAACATCATACATGTTTGTTGACAACGTCCAGCTTTCTTTGGCAAGGTAAAACACTTTCGCCATAGCTGATATGGAAAGCGGAAAGAACTTCGGCTCACGCGGATTCAAAGTATACAACACATTCTTCCCCGGCTCGTTAAGAGGAATACGGGCTTCAGGATCATTACATTCTTCCTGCAACTCTTCTTCCATCCATTCTATTGTATCAACAAAATCTTCATATGAAATACCCATGTTATTACCTGTTTCTAGAGCAGCTTTTACCGTTGACTGGAGAGATTCGGGTACATAACCCATCTTAGCCAGCATTTCACGACCTTTCCTTACCACATACTCAATGTCAACCCCAATTGAGCAGTGCCTGACACAACGCCCGCACATGACACAACCTCCATATAGCAGATCAACCATCTCTTCAATCATCTTGTCATCAAGCTTTCGTGCACTGACCAGCGCAGGCAAAACTTTCCCCATAACAGTAAAATACCTGCGGTATATTGATGAAACAAGTTCGACTTTTCTCGCGGGTATAAATCGCTCATCTCCGATAGTAAGATAGTACAAACAGGTTTTGGCACATAACCCGCAATGAACGCAGCTGTTAAGATGAGATATCAGCTTGCTGTCATCATGCGAGTTTAAAACCTCCAAAGCTGTTTTTATTTTGATGTCATTGATTTTTTCCATCTGCTATTGTTTCTGTTTTGTTACATACCATACATTGCGCCACCCATAAAAATAACCGATATGATACCGGGCAGCAAAAAAATAGATCACATGTTTCAATTTACCAAGGGGCAAATAAAGCAGTAACAAACTCGTAATCACCATATATACCGGATATGTGGAAGGTGTCAACAACACTATCCCGCTAGCTGCCTGAAAACCGGTAACAAGCATATTTGAAATATAATCGTCGGGGTTTGAGAGTTTTCTTAACTTTTTATCAAAAATACGTTTCATTAAAATTATGATTCCGCATAGTGATGACAAAAACAAAAATATTGCAAACGGCACTGTCATCATCTCATTTATGTTTTCAGACAAAAAGAAAACGAAAAACAGGATTATTGCGATAAATGTGCCTATGTGATATATAACTCCCATGGCATAGGTTGGAAGGTTAAGATAAGCTGATTCTTTGCCGGCAGGGTTCATTGCCCGGGTGAAGGAATAGACTATTCCTCCGGCAGGGCTGCCGGACCTTGTAGAATGATCCCTGGGCTTACCCAGCATGATAAGCCTTGCAAAATGATATATACAGCCGGATATACATATTACCAGTGAGGCTGATGCAAGCCAATAATACCATGCCATAACTTAAAGTTTTTAATTAAACGCAACCGTCAGGTTTCGGTAATCCTGCAACCCGGCAAGCTCCCCGGGCTGGACCAAGAGGAAAAAGTTCATATATCTGACGAAGTTTAAGCCCCGCAGATTTGCATATCTGCCTTATCATAGGTGCCATACCCTTTTCTTCATAATTCTTCCTGATAATATTTATAACCGCCCAATGCTGATCCGTTAATTCATTTATTCCGTCATATTTTGCAATCAGCCTGGCAACTTCCTCATCCCATATCTCAGGATGGGTCAAAAAACCATTACCATCTACTTCAAATACTTTTTCTTCAATCTCTATTGTCGGCATATTAATAAAGTTAAACCATTAACAATTTATTCCTCTTATTTTATTATGTTTCTTCAAATTTATCCAGAATTTCATCGGCAGACTCAGGCGTATCAGGCATAACAAAATCAGGGCAGAAATGGTACTTTAATTTGATCATATATCTTTTACACCTGCTCCAGTTTTTATAGCCTGCCCGGCAATATTTTCCTGTATAATGATCTTTTTCCCCGGGTTCGGAAATAAAGCCGGGGTTATTGGTGAGTGGACATGTACTGTAATTTGTACAATCTGAGGGCATATTTAAAATTATTTAACCCGGCAAATATATAAAAAAGTATATAAATAAATTAATAAACATAATAATGTTTTTCATTCCGGTTAGCAGTATACGAAAATATCAAGTAAAAAACCGAATGATTTACCACGTGGCTCGATTCTCAATCTGCAATCTGCAAAGGCTGATTGCCAGCTTTACTTATCAACTTATCCCTCAAGCGTTTTTTAATCCAGGGAAAATGTAGTCTGCTGGTCTCCCACTTCTCATCTTCTCATCTTTATGCTTTCAATAGCTGACAAGAGAAACCTTGCTATTTTATCAGAACCCTTTGTGATCTCCTATATAACTAATTGCAACACACCGTATTTTAGCAGCCTGGCCATATAAGAGCTTTTCAGTAAATGAATCTCACGCAAAAACGACAAAGGCCACACAGTACGTTTCTCCTCAACCTCTCACCCTCTCCCCATCTCCTTTTCTCATCTTCTCACACTCTTCTTTTCTCTCGCTGTCATCTTCCCACACCCCTGTCTTTATTTAATCATAAAGCGATCCTCAAAACCTCCATCCCATAAAATTCCAGAAGTGCAATTGCCACAATGCAGCAATATATATAATGACTACCAATGAATAGAAAAGGTTGTTTCGCAATGCGGTTTCTTTGTTTTTCCACATTTCTATGCTTCTCCATATCATCAAGATCAGGAAAAACATTACTGCAAACGGGATCAACAGACCTGCTTTCAAACCTGCCGGAACATCAAGTATCAGTTCTCTTCCGGTATCAAGTGCCGAGCTGATCAGGATATATGCTACTGCAAGGCATGCTGAGCACAACCATGCCATCAATTTTGCATTAAGCGGTATAGGTTTTGAAATTTTCCTTGCCGGCAAATAATATCTTCTTACAAGATACCATAATGGTAAAATTAACAGAACATATACTACTGCGGTTAATGATGCTCTGAATATAACCTTGTGCATATCCGGGTTGTATGCACCTTTAATTCTTTCGAAAGCCCGGAAGCAGAAATGGTCTTTAAACAGGTATTCTGCTTTGCCGTCATTCAATTCAAAAGCTATCATCTTGTTGCTGTTCTTTTCCCTAAATGTTGTTGAATCGACGGGCAGGTACCATGCTGCTGCTTTTCGGGGTTCATCCATACGCAGCTTTTGTTTTTCTTTAGTGATCAGGGTAGGGTTTTCTATGGCGCGCAATTTGAAGAATGAGGAATGTGACCGGCGGTTGGTCATATACTTACCTTCAAAGCGTTCAAGATATTCGTCATCGAGGCTTATGGTGTTATGCAAAGGCTTCGGGTCTGTATAGTACCGTTCAACCAGCTTGTTCATCACATTTCTGGTTGTGCCCGAACCACCGGCACTGTTGAATGACAAAAAGAAGCCAAGATCATGTTCGGGCAATATTGCCATAACCGAGTGAAACCAGAACGTTGCACCGCCATGGCCTAAAATTTCAATGTTATTAAAGCTCATATCCATAATACCGTGCCTGGCAGGATTGACACCTTCTGCATGTATCAATGCGGGTTGCTTCATCAGCTCGTAGGTAGCTGAGTCTAACAGGCACACATCCTTATGGCACGCCTTATTCATGAGCATTTTCATAAAACGGGCTATGTCGACGGCCGATGACGATGCTCCGCCCACACCACTCATAGGAACATATTCAAAATACATTCTTTTAAACTCACTGCCGTTAAACAGATAACCTCCCGACATATTTTCACTCAACCCGACAGGTATAGGTTGACGGAAAGTGGTGTTTTTCATCTCCAGCGGGTACAGAATATGTTTTTCGGCATAATCTTCAAAAGCCATACCGCTTGTCAGCTCCACAATATGTTGAGCCAAACCGGTGCTGTGGTTGCTGTACGATGAGTGCCTCATCGGCGGGCGTACTCTTTCGGGAAGCTGCAAAGGTAAAAGCTCACCCAAAGGAATCATATCATCTTTATCCTTTACAAACAGGTGAAGCAGCCTCTCCTCAAATCCCGCCGCATGAGCCATCAAACTACGCAAAGTAACAGGCTCATCAAAAGTGCCGGGAATCTTGAATTCCGTCAGGTATTCGTTAATGTCGGCGTCAAGATCAAGCTTGCCCTGCTCAACAAGTTGCAAAACCGAAAACCACGTAAACATCTTGGATATGGATGCAATGCGAAACAGGGTTTTCTCAGGATCCACTTCAATTTTGCCGTCAAGATCGGCATAACCATATCCCTTGCTGATAACTATATCACCATCATATACTACCGACATCGTTGCGCCGGCAATGTGCTTTTCGTCAATTAAAGTTCTGACAATACCATCCAGAAAAGCTTCCATCTCAACAAAGTCATCAGGCTGAAATCGCTCAGCTTTAAGGATAGGAATCAGAAATAAGAAGAAACAGAAAAACAGGACTGGTCTTTTCATAAAAGGAAATTTTAAAAATTGTAAAAACAAATTTAAGAAAAAATAAATTAATACCGATAAACAGTATATGATGAATATTCTTAAACCCAGATTGGTCATTAGGAGTGCAGCTAACTAATGACTTAGCCGGGTTTAACCCCGATTTAGAAAAACTTAATTTGTAAGCATTTTTAATTGCAAATTTTTAGTTTTTCTTAATCGATTTGTCATTCTAATGTCCTTGCAAACAATGCATAGGCAATAATTTTATCTACTGGCGGTCATTAGAAACAAACGGCTAATGACAAATTTGGGTTAAAAAAAATGATAAAAAAATCAATAATAAAGGTGAAATATTTATTTTTACATGATATAACAGATACGGGCAGAGGGTAGTGAATTAACGACTTTTTATTATCCCGTTACTCGCCACCCGCTATAATAACATAAAAAGTGATAATGCTGATTTTAACAAATATATATTGTCAGATATCAGAACTTTAAATACATTTTTTTAAGATGAAAATATATTCAATTAATATTATTAAAATTTTCATAATGAGATTCATAAATAAAAAAATTATTGCCGGCCTGATTATTCCCGTTTTAATGGTAACTTCATGCCGGAGGGTTGAAACGATAGAGGATTCCATGTTAAATGATCCCACCAGTTATTTTTACATAGACTTTGCTGATTATCCGGCGGATCGTGCTTCATTGCCGGTTGGTATTTTTGATTCCGGCACGGGCGGGTTAGCCGTACTGAATGATATTGTTGAATACAAGTGTTCTGACAATGAGAGTTTAGAGGTTTTTAAAACCGAAAAGTTCATATATCTGGCAGATATGGCAAACATGCCTTACGGAAGTTATGCATTGGAGGGAAATATTGAATTGCTCCGTGAGCATATTATCAAAAATGTGCAGTTTTTGCTTGGCAGGAAATATTATACGGGCGCTAATGCTGTTGCATACAATAAAGACAAAAGTCCGGTAAAGGCTATTGTTATTGCATGTAATACGGCTACCGCTTTTGGTCTTGGGCGTATAGAGAGCTTTCTTGGCAGAGCGGATATTGATATTCCGGTCATTGGTGTTATTGATGCTGCTGCAACGGGTTTAGCCGGCATTTATTCTGCTGAAGAGGGTGGCAGCATTGCCGTACTTGCCACCGACGGCACCGTCAGATCCGGCGCTTATGTTGCCGCTATCGGTGAAAAGTTCAGGAAGCAAGGACACCACAACGATATATACATTTTTCAGCAGGCTGGCATAGGTATAGCAGAAGCTATTGATGAAAACAAGGATTTTATTGACAGAACAATTACCGCACCAAGAGAGGTATACATGGGCCCGTCGGATAATAATGAGAACGCTCCGCATATTGATATATCCATCTGGCAACGCTACGGTTTTGACATTGAAAATGCTGCATTGCTTTATGAAGGCACTCCTGAAAAGCCATACAATATTCAGATCAATTCGGTTGAAAATTATGTGGCGTTTCATCTGGTATCATTGATGGAGAAGATCAGAAACACCGACAGTTCACAACCTCTGAAACATGTTGTTTTGGGGTGCACTCATTATCCGTATGTTAAAGATGCCATTGTTGAGGTTTTTAAGAGCTTGTGGAATTATAGTGAATACGGGGAGTATATTTACCGTCCGTATATGGCTGATGAAATCAGGTTGATAAACCCTTCGGTAAAGGTAGCCCGGCAGTTGTATGAGCTGTTGAGAGGGCAAAGCCTGTTGGCTGACAACCATTATAAAGAGAGCAGTTTTTACATTGCCGTGCCCAATGTGCTGAATGAGCACGTTGAACTCAGGGCAGACGGCTCATTTACTTATGAATATAAGTATGGCCGCACTGCAGGCGAAATCCGGGAATATGTAAAACGTATACCGTTCAGCCCAAATGTTATATCCGCCGAAATACAGGAAAGGCTGTCCAGGCAGGTACCCACCGTTTATGAAATGCTCGGGGCTTTTATTTGAATATATCTGCCAGCTTTGAAAAACCTTCCTGAAAAGACTCTAAGCTCGCATTGAATATTTTCTTCTTTTCTTTCCAGTCTTTTTCAGTAGCACTTTCAACGGATCTGTAGGCTTCATTCAAATCATTTTTTAACTTTTTAATGTCGGCAATCATTTCATTGTACCGGGCTTTTGTTTCGCCAGTCGCTTTTTCTTTTTTTGCCTCCAGCTCATCAATTTTTGCAAACAACTCATCAATACGATGTTTTGCTTTTTCTTTAAACTCCTGTCTTTCCATAATTAGTTGAATTAAGATTTTTAATAAACCGTCATTTAAGAAATAAAAGTATAATTTTTATATTTAAAAACAACAATAAGCCGAAAATAAATTTTTTTTATCCACCTTTAAGTACCCTGCGGCTCATATATCAAGAACTAAAATATCATGGAATAAACCACGCCTGCAATACCGATAAAAGCGAGGATGTAGACAATTTTTGCCGGCATTACACCTTTGTTTTCGGCTGTTTTACCGAATATGCCAAACACGAGGGGATGAACAAGGAATGGCATTGCAAACACGAAAGCTATCAATGCTGCGGCTTCACTGCCAAACATGCCACCCTGCAATGCTGCAAACAATCCAAAGTGAGATATTGCCGATGAGTTTGCCATTACGGCATCTGCGAGGCTCATTCCCGATAAATCAAGCATGAGCAAACCTCCGAATACGGCTACCAGTTGCCAGCCCAGGGAGAAAAGCATTAACCCCCGTATTTCCATGGCATCACGTCCATTAGCTTTGCGTAAATTTTTCATTGCCATATAAGTTAATATTACGCCGATAAAAAACACTGCCAAAGCATAAGGTATAAGCAGTTTGCCGACAGTAGCGCTGGCTGCCAGTATTGAAAATACGAAGATATGCCCGATAAAAGGTACATTAATCATTATCGGAGCCCTTACCGCTGCTTCACGGCCAAGATCGCCGGCTGTACAGGCACCCGTTAAACCCGAATGTGACAGTGAGCCTGCCATGCCGGGTGCAAGATTGCGTATGTTGTTTGCTAAACCAAAAAGTATTAAAACTGATAAACCGCCAAACATCCATAGTAACTGCCCGAAAAAACCAAACGATAATACCGAAGTCATGCCTGTCAGTTGAAACGCATCCAAAATGCGTGACCCGCCAACCATAAAATTTGCCGCCAAAACCACAGGAATACCGGCAAAAAGCAATGACCGTATAGTAGGACCAAACTTCCATTTGACCATAAACATGCCTAAGCTAACAGACAACACCATGGCAAAGAATATCTCGGGAAGAGCAATAACAGGTTTTATCCATTGTGAAATATGATAAGACAAAACAAGCAAAAACAATATCATCACGGTCTCAAAGATACCTTTACGTATATATATTGCTTTATTCACAATTTTTGCACGATGGTCTATCAATATTATTGAAGCTACCAATCCGATATATCCGAGCAAAGGATAAAACTCATCAAGCGTGTCGCCTGATGAATGACCTATTATAACTCTTTTCAATGCTTCAATGCCGGTCAGAATAAAAAATGCCCTGACCAGAAACATGAACTGGGTGGCTTTAGTACCGAGGAATAATTCCTGAGAAGAAGGCACAACTATATCGTCAGGATCTATCTTTTTATTTGTAAGCAATTTTCTTATCTCCTGACCACCCACAAAAAAAGATGCCATAAGTGCAGTTATGGTAACACGGCTGCTCATACCGACAATCGGAAACTCAGGCAATCCCGGGGTTGCCAGCCCCGTATTAACAAGTACAAAACCCATTACAAGACCGAAAACCACAATGATCAATATCGGCGAATAACGGGAACCCGCCACAAAAGTGCGCGACACAAGCACCATCGATATAACAAGCAAAAGCGTAAGCCAGTATTGATTAAGAATGTGTATTATAGCAAAGTGATCCGTAATAAATTCCATAATAATATAATTTTGTGATTATTTTTTGCGCCGCAAAAATACAATCTTAATTATTATTCCGCATATAAAATAAATTTATTAAGCACAAAAATGAATAAAAGGCTAACAGATCTTAAAGCGGTTAATACAATCAAATATGCCATAAACAAATGATCATTTGATAATGATTCCTGGGTTTCGAACTATTTTTTATCCTTTTATAAAATAATTATCTTTGTTTCACAATTTTGACTTATGACAATTTTACTGGTTATTAAACGATTTGATTTTGGAGGAGCAGAAAATCATGTTTGTGATTTGGCAAACGATCTTTGTGAAAAAGGGCACAATGTGATCCTGGCAACAGGAAAGGGTCGACAGGTAGAAAAATTAAACCCCAAAATAAAATACATACCTATAAAACTGACTGATTTTTTGATCCCTTGCCACATATTACGATTAACCTTTCTGATCATAAGGCATAATGTGGATATTATACATGCCCATCAACGTCTTGCCATTTTGAATGCTTGTTTAGCCGGCTTTATTACACGTCGTAAGGTAATATCAACGGTTCACGGCAGAACCAGGTATGACTTGAGGCATGCTCTTTCGCGACGTTTATCAAACAAAATTATATTCGTCAGCAAAAGGATTCTTCAAATATCAAATAGAAAGTACAATTTTGACGGCAAATCTGTTTTCATACCCAATGGCATAAGATCCGTAGAGCTACTCAATAACAATCCGAGGCCATACAGGATCTGTTACGTTAGCAAAATTAACAAGTCACATTTTTCTTTTCTTAAAATTTTGATTAATAAAGTTTTGCCGGTGTTGAAAGGGAAATACCCTCAGCTTGAGTTTTGGATCATCGGCGACGGAAAAAAAATAACTGAACTGAAAAACCTGTCTGAAAAATTGAATATAAGAACATACTCAAATTTCTGCAAGGTGTTAGGATACAAATCATCATTATTGCCTTATTATGAAAGTACATCGCTTGTAATGGGAGTAGGAAGGGTAGCGCTTGAAGCTTCCGCCGCAGGCGTGCCTGTACTTATGATCAATTCGAAACGAATGGGTGGTATGTTGACAAAAGAAAATTTTAAGGATATAAAACATACCAATTTTGTCGATACCGGAGCATCACCACCTTGCAAACATTCAATCCTGACAGCAATAGAAACGTTTTTTAATGACCAGGCCAGATTGCAACAAGAGGCAATAACCCTGGCCGGGAAAATTCAAAAAGACCTGTCATCAGATTTAATGTCAAACAAGATCATATCACTTTACAGGAATGTGATTGAAAAAAATTAGTTAAGACCAGCATTTATTCCGACAATATCATTTTACCTGATCCTATCAGCTTTCCTGCCGACTTAATTACTGCAAAATATACACCCGGAGTGATGCCGGTGCCGGTTCCGTCATCAACCTGCCAAACAAAATAGTACCCGTTGCCGTCATGTGAAAAACGATCAGCGGTTTTTACCACTTGCCCTGAAAAGTTATATATCACAAGCTGAACGGGATCATTGCCGGAATATTCAAATCTTATTGTAGTAGCGGTATTGAACGGATTCGGGTAAATCATCATTTCCGTCATATCATGCTTTGTAATATCCGGAACTGATGTAGGGTCATCACGCAAATAGGGATAGCCATTGTTAACGGAGTGATCCGTGTCGGCAATCCATATATTTTCAAAATCCCAGCCTGCATAGGTATTTTCCGAATAAGGATATGTCATTTCATCTGTTGTTCGGCCTTCACCACCGTCTGAATCGGTTTGACCTGATGTTTCGGTATCCCAGTAGCTGTTGGAAACATCCGAACCAAAAGCAAAACCTATCAAACCGCCAAACTCGCTGTTGGCTGTAACTTTTCCGGTACTATAACTGTCGGTTACTTCAGACATATGATTAAAGCCTATCAGACCGCCAACCTGTATCTCGCCTGATACGTTGCCCGTACTGTAGCTGTTGTGCACTTCCGATTCATAATTATTCCCTACCAGCCCGCCGGCAATATTTTCACCAAAAATATTACCTGTACTGTAACTTTTGCTTACTATCGAATTAGATATGTTCTGACCTACCAGGCCACCCGCTCCGTCACCCGATATGTCGCCCTGGCTGAAACAGTTTATAACAGTAGAAGCAGTATTTAGTCCTGTGATGCCGCCTGATATGTTTCCCTCTACATTGCCTGTAAAATTGCAGTTGTCAATTACACTGCCCGACATACTGGTTCCGGCAATACCCCCGACAATATCACTGCCGCTTATATTACCCGTTACACTGCAATTCTTTATTTCCGAATAACAGTAATTCCAGCCAACTATAGCGCCAACTAATTCGCAACCCGTTATATCAACATTGGTCATATCCAAATTGACGATCTTTGCCATATATGTTATGCCAAATAATCCCTGGTTTTCTTCTTCAGGCCTGTTGATATACAAACCGTCAATAGAATATCCTTGGCCGTTGTAAGAACCTTCAAAATATTCAATTATTTCATCATCATAAAAATAATATCCTATCGGCTGCCATCCCTCACCGTCATTCCAGCCTGATGTTTCCGATGCATCAATATCAGAAGTCTGTACATAATGATAATTCCAACGGTCAACATTCTCAGCTATCCAATAAAGGTTTTCGAGGCTGGAAATCTCATAGGGATCGGTTTCCGTACCTTCGCCCGATGCCGGTGGCGTTGAAGTCTGTGCAAAAATACCCGCACTTAAAAATAAAACAGTTGTCAATGATAAAATTTTCCTCATAATTAAAGTTTTTGATTATTATAAAAACCGAGCGTTTATCGCCTGAAAAGGCTGTTTAAAAATGTAAAATAAGCTTAACGGAACGAATAATTCAATTCGTTATAAACGAAAATATGCTGCAAATGTATGAAAATATTCGGTAAAACGTAAATCTCTCCCCGTTATTTGTCAGATGGTAAAAACAATGTTTTAAAGATTTCTTTTATCAGCCGGGTTGTTCTGCACCTGCCAATTAACAATTAATATCTGAGGCTGATATTTCCCGGACAAGATATAATTTCGGTTTTGATAAGTGTTATTTATATTTTGTAAAAAAAGTTATAAACTATTTTGGGTTAATAAAAAACGGATCGGACAACAAAATCGGGTTTCCGAAAAATTGTGGTAAATAAAAAACTAAATGATCTCTATGTTAAGAATTCTTATAGGATAATTTATAGTATTTATTAAGTAATCTTACTAATTTGTGTGAAAAAATATTTTTATAAATTTGTAAACAAAATTAAATAGGTAGATAATATAATAAGCCAAATATTTATTACAGAGTGTAATAAATACAGGCCGTTTACGATCATCATTGGCTTTTCGGCGATCACAAAGCCGGTCAGTCAGCCGCTGAAAAACCAATGCGTTCATTAATATAGTACCATAGGGCTTAATATTATAAAATTTAATTGTTAATTGTTTTCAGCGAATGGAAAATACTTTAAAAGAAAATATTCGCAGCAGGATTGAAAAACTTGAAATAGAGAATAAAGCATTAAAGGGAGAGTTGTTTTTGCTTCAGAAGAAATTCATTGAAGCAGAGGAAGAGTTATTGACAAGATCAGAATTCAAGGAAATAATTGACAGCATCAGTGAAGCTATCTATATTCAGGACAAGGACGGTTACTTTCTGGATGTGAATCGTTCGGCAGGGTTGCTTTATGGGCATTCAAGAGAATACTTTATGGGAAAAACCCCGGCATTTCTTTCGGCGCCAGGCATGAACGATATCGAATCAATAAAAAAATACGTAAAAAAAGCTTATTATGGTAAACCTCAAAGATTTGAATTTTGGGGTATTGACAAAAACGGTAATGTTTTTCCGAAGGAAGTAAGTTTAACACCCGGCAAATATCATGGACAAAGAGCAGTGATTGCTGTTAGTCGTGATATTTCTGACAATTACCTTGCAAAAAGCGAGCTTCAGGAACGCGAGCGCATGTACAACACGCTTATCAGCAACCTGCCCGGAATGGTCTATCGTTGTATAAATGATGAATCATGGACCATGGAATATGTCAGCCCGGGCGTAAAAAATATCACAGGATATGAACCCGGCGACCTGATAAAAAATAAGAACATATCCTATAATGAAATAATTCATGAAGATGATCGCCAAAAAGTCAAGGAAGCAGTAAAAAAAGCCTTGCAAAATCAGACGAAATTTACCATCATTTACAGGATAAAAGACACCGGAGGCAATTATAAATGGGTTTGGGAGCAGGGCCAGGGATTGTACGACAGTAATAACATACCGGTTTTACTGGAAGGCTTCATTACTGATATTACCGAACAAAAAAAGCAGAAAACAAAAATAGAAGAACAATCGGCAAAAATTAATGCTATTCTGAAAACAATGCCCGACTTGTTTTTCGTTTTTGACAGAGACGGTAATTATATTGATGTACTGGCCAACAACCATTCAAAGCTTGTTTTACCACCCGACAAACTGATCGGTTCAAATTTAAATAATATATTTCCTGCCGCTGAAGCCGACCGGTTCAGGGAGTCCTTCGGGAAATGCCTGGATACAGGTGAATTGCAGACTTTGGAGTATAAACTGACCATAAACGGCATGCCAATGTCTTTTGAAGCAAGAGTATCTCCCATCGATAAGGACCATGTGCTGGCAATTGTTCGTGATGTGACAGAACGCAAAAAAAATGAGGAAGAGCTCAGGCAGGCTAAAGAAAATTTCCATCACTCACTCAATGAATCTCCACTCGGAATGAGGATTGTATCAAAAAACTATAAGACTGTCTATGTCAACCGTGCCATGCTTGATATATATGGTTACGACTCTATTGAAGAGCTGAAAAAAACACCTGTAAAAAAACGTTACACAAAAGACAGCTATGAAGCATTTCTTGCCAGAAACAAATTAAGAAAGCAAGGACATTTCGGACCTGAGGAATATGAAGTAAGCATTGTGAGGAAAAACGAAGAAACACGCCATCTTATCATATATAGAAAGGAAATATTATGGAATGGTGAAAAACAATCACTGGTAATAAACCGCGACATAACCCAGCAAAAGCTTACAGAAAAAGCCCTGAAAGAAAGCGAAGAACGATTCCGAAGCATTTATCAGAACTCTTCACTCGGGCTATACAGGGCAACACCACAGGGAAAAATAATACTGGCAAATCAGGCACTGGTAAAAATGCTCGGTTATAAATCTTTTAATGAACTGGCTGAACGTAATCTTTTACAAAAACAATACTTTTCAAAAAATACAGCACGCAACGAGTTTATTAAACTCATTGCTGAAAAGAAAGAGATAATCGGTCATGAAACCGAATGGAAACATAAAAACGGATCGATTGTATTTGTCCGTGAAAGTGTAAAAGCAGTGAAGGGTAAAAACGGCGATATACTATATTATGACGGAGTTGTTGAAAACATTACCAGGGCAAAGCTTGCCCTGAAAGCAATGCATGAAAGCGAAGAAAAATTCCGCATGCTTGTTGAAAATGCATTTAGCGGTATATACCTGTTACATGACAGACATTATGAATATGTAAATGACAAGTTTTGCGAAATCACCGGATATAGCAGGGAAGAACTTACTTCAAAAGATTTCGACTTTGGTGTTATGACAACCGAAAAAGGAAAGGATATCGTTGAAAAATGGTATAAAGAACGCCGAAAAGGTGTAAAAAAACCGGCTGTTTATGAAACCCAAATCATAACCAAAACCGGGGAATTAAAAGCTCTGGAGCTGATGACCATTGGGGTAGAAATGTCAGGAGAATCAAAAGTTTTGGGTGTAACCCGCGATATTACCGAACGCCAGCAAAGCCAGAAGCTTAAAGAAGAAGTGACTATAGCAAAACGTTCGCTTGAATTCAAGAAAAATTTCCTTGCCAACATGAGCCATGAGATACGAACCCCGCTTACGGGTATCATGGGCATGGCCGAAATACTCGGCAAAACAAATCTTACACCTTACCAACGGGAATATCTTAATTCATTGAGATACTCAACCGAAAATCTCAGGGAAATAATTGACCAGATATTAGATTATTCAAAAATAGAAGCCGGTGAAGTATTATTGAAACCAAGGATATTTTCAATCAAATCGCTGTTTGAGAATGTGGAAAAACTTTTCGAATCCATTTGCAATAAAGACATAGAGCTTGAAACAAAAATCTGTCCTGACTTACCCGAATATATCAAAACCGACGAACAGCGTGTTTTGCAAATAATTTACAATTTGCTCTCAAACGCGGTCAAATTCACGGATAAAGGCAAAATAAGCCTTAGAATAAGATCCGAAACTCCAATTGATACGAAAGGGAACTTTTTGGTTAAGATGGAAGTCGAAGATACCGGCATTGGTATCAAACCTGAGGTTCAGAAACATCTTTTCAAGCCCTTTTCGCAAATAGATCAGGGCGATACACGCGACATAGACGGAACAGGATTAGGCTTATCGATTTGCAAGGGGCTTTGCGAAATACTGGGAGGCAAAATCGGCGTTAAAAGCCGAACTAATAAAGGCAGCCTGTTTTGGTTCACATACAAAGCCAAAAGGGCTGAAGAAACTGCCGAACACGTACCAGGCAGTAATGGCAAAAAAGCAAGCCGATATCCGCAATCACTCAACATATTGCACGTTGAAGATAAGCCCGTAAATCAAAAAGTCCTTGCTCTTATCCTCGAATCAATGGGGCACAACGTGATAACGGCTAATAACGGAAAAAAAGCCCTGGAAATATGCGCTAAAAATAAATTTGACCTCATACTTATGGATATTCAAATGCCCGTTATGGACGGCATTACAGCTACAAAAAAATTAAGGAAAAAATTTGCCGAACTCCCGCCTATAATAGGTCTCAGCGCCAATGCCTTCGAAGGTGACCGCGAGAAATACATAAAACTGGGTATGGACGAATATCTTACGAAACCTGTCAATGAAAAAGATCTTAATGAATTGATCCAAAATTTCTACCCGAAATAAATATCTGATCCACATGCGTCCCGCCGTTGATAGATAAATCCGAAAATAAATCATTCAACGATACCTGACCGGAAAAACACCGTTTTGTTCGAAAATGCTGAAAACCAAACTAAGAACAAAAACATCCTGATCAATAAAAAAGCATCGAGAAAATATAAAAATTGTCAATAATTAAATTTTATCAACTCAAGTTTATGCCTAAATAAAATATTGTTTAAATTTGTGAATTCTTAAGATACAATGATCGGCCAATTCTAAAAAGCTTTATTTATAAAAGCTTGCAAGGCAATTCTTTACATAGACAGAAAGCTATTTTTATTAAGTAATAAATAATCTTGTTCAACACAAATTATGTTTTAACAAACTTGCCCGGAAATCCTATATTTAACCATATTAACCTTAAATGGAAGATACTTCAAAAAATAATGCACGAGAAAGGATCAGCCGGCTTGAGGAAGAAAACAGAACTCTGAAGGAAGAAAATATTTTATTAAAGAAACAGTGTTTTAGCCAGGAAGATAATCAGCGGTTAAAATCAACATTCAAAGATGTAATTGACGGTATCAGCGAGGCTATTTCTTTCCATCATAAAGAGGGTTTCTTTTTGGATTTAAACATTTCGGCAGAGATTCTGTACGGTTATCCAAGGGAATCGTTTCTCGGCAAAGCGCTTGATTTTCTCTCCGCTCCTTTCAGGAATGACCTCAACGTCATAAAAAAACATATAAAAAGAGCATACGAGGGGGAACCTCAGAAGTTTGAGTTTTGGAGGATCGACAGAAGCGGTAAGATCTTTCCTACCGAGATCAATCTGACACCGGGCAGCTATTCCGGGCAGAAAGCCGTGATCGCGGTTTCGCGTGATATTACAAAATACTCGAACGATCAGGAAACAGCCGACAAACAAGCAGTAAAAATTAATTCTATCCTCCGGTCAATACCCGATTCGCTTTTTGTTTTCGACAAAAACGGAAACTTTAAAGACGTGATCGCCACCGAAATATCAAAACCGGATTTTCTGCCCGGCGAATTGGTTGGTATGAACCTGAAAGATGTATATCCTGAAGAAGAAGCACAACGTTTTTTGCAATTGTTCGAAAAATGCCTGAATACCGGAAAAATTCAAACTTATGAATATCAGTTAAAAATTGATGATCAAAAGATGTTCTTCGAAGCAAGGATATCACCTCTTGACAATGATCTCATGCTTACAATGGTTCGTGACATTACATTACGCCAGCAATATGAGGATTCGATGCACCGGTCGGAAGAAAATTTCAGGCATGCAATTGTTGAATCGCCCTTGGGAATAGAAATTATTTCCAATGAAGATCAAACCATATACGTTAATCGGGCAATGCTTGATATATATGGTTACGACAGCATCGCTGATCTTATTAAAGCCCCGGCACTGAAACGTTATACACCCGAAAGTTACGCCGAATTCCTCGCCAGAAAACAACAAATAAAACAAGGCTCGAAAATACCGCCGGAATATGAAATAAACATAATACGAAAAGACGGTAAAATAAGAAACCTTCTCGCACACAGAAAGGATATAGCCTGGGACGGAAAAAAACGATCAATGGTCATTTACAAAGACATCACTCAACTAAAGACTGCCGAAAAAACTTTAAGGGAAAGTAAAGAAAAGTACAAAAGCTTTTATCAAAACTCATCGGTCGGCTTTTACAGAATTGATGCAAACGGGCAAATACTCATGGCAAATCCCGCCCTGGTAAGAATGCTCGGATACAATTCTTACATAGAACTGACAATAAAAAGCTTAACAAAAAAAGAAACAGCTTCAAAAAACACCGACCATTACAATCTGATAAAGAAAGTAAATGAAAAAGGTGAAATTGCCGGTTATCCGACCAAATGGATACATAAAGACGGTTCAAATATAGACACCCGTGAAACTATCAAAGCCATTAAAGATAATTATGGTAAAATTGTTTACTACGACGGTATTGTTGAAGATGTCACCGGGCATAAACACGCTGAAAGGCTTCAACAAAAGGCATTAATTGCCAATGAATCAGCTCAATTCAGAAAAAGGTTCATTGAAAATCTGAACCATGAGATCCTATCACCACTTACAGGCATAGTGGGATTAGCAGAACTACTGGCTAAAACCGAACTTTCGGAAAATCAAAGAGAATATTTAGACCTGTTAACGGCATCAATAGAAAATATCAGGGAAATTATCAGCAGGATCCCGGCATATCCCATAATAGAAGAAAAAGAAGCTTTGATAAACTCAAAGGTTTTTTCAATAAATTCGCTTATTGATAATTCGGAAAAAATATTTGAATCGATATGTCATAAAGAAATAACTTTCGAGAGAGAGGTCAGCCCTGATCTGCCTGAATACATCAAAGCCGATGAACAGCTTATTTTTCAGGTAATATATAATTTGCTTCTGAACGCCATACAACATACCGAAAAAGGAAGAATTGTTCTGAAGATGAAACCGTCAACCCCTGTTGAACCGAACAAACCCTTTCTGATAAGAACGGAAGTTGAGGATACGGGTATTGGAATAAGTCCTGAATCAAAAGAACAGCTTTTCAAACCTGTTACACTATCAAACACGGGCTTCAATCCCGTTATAAATGCCAGGGGTTTGGGTTTAATTGTTTGCCAGCAGCTCAGTGAAATTCTAGGCGGAGAGATTGACGTTGAAAGCAAATACGGAGAAGGAAGTATTTTCTGGTTTACCTTTATGGCAAGGGCGGCCGAAAAACCCGAAGCTATAATACTTGAAGGCGAAACAAAAAAGCCTGCCAAAACATCAACCCTCAATATCTTATATGTTGAAGACAAAGTTGTGCATCAAAAAGTGATTTCACTCATTCTGCAATCAATGGGTCATGAGGTTGTAACTGCAAATAATGGCAAAGAAGCCATTGAAATATATTCCGCCGATAAAAGTTTTGATCTGATCCTTATGGATATACAAATGCCGGTTATGGATGGCGTTATGGCAACCAAAGAACTGAGAAGCAAGTTCTCAGATTTGCCTCCGATAGTAGCACTCAGCGCTACCGATTTTGAAGGTATCAGGGAAAAATATATTCAGATGAGCATGGATGAATTTCTTACCAAACCCGTTAAAGAAGAAGATTTCGTCAGACTGTTCGAATATCTTAAATTGCAGTAGGCCGGCTTTTATTGAGCATCATGAGAGGGATTGATTCACCCTTGAAGCTTTTTCGATTATATATTCAAACTCTTCGGGTGTCAGGTCGTTATAGAAATAGCTAACCGGGTCTACTTTTTTACCGTTTCTTATCACTTCATAGTGCAGATGCGGTGCCGTTGAGATACCGGTATTACCGACATAACCTATAATTTCACCACGCTGTACCTGTTGGCCTTGCCTTACATTAATCTTGCTCATATGAGCATATAATGTTTTATAACCATACCCATGGTCAATTCTTACCATTATTCCATACCCGTGCCTGTTTCTGCCTGCTTTGGTAATTATCCCATTGCCCGTGGCATATATGGGAGTTCCTGTAGGTGCGGAAAAATCAACACCGGGATGCATACGCATTGTTTTATAAATAGGATGTATCCTGTAACCAAAACCTGAAATAACACGCTCAATACCTCTTTCAATAGGTATTATTGCCGGTATTGAAGCCAGCATATCAGCCTTGTTCTTCGCCATTTCAAAAACCTCGTCATACGACTTAGACTGAACATATAGCTGACGGGCAAGCTTGTCAATACGTTGATGCAAATCTCTTATTAACTCTGTATTATCAAATCCTTCAAGCTCCAGATAACGATCAGCACCACCATAACCGGCTTCCCTCACAGAGAACGGTATGGGATCTGCCTCGAATATCACACGGTATATGTTGTCGTCACGATATTGTATATCATCAAGAACCGCTGCCAATTTATTCAAACGGTCATGAATGATCTCATGCTGAAACTCATATTGCTCAATCTCCCTGAGTAACATCTGCTCCCTCGGAGATTCAAAAAAAGTGTACCCTATAATGAGCACTATTATGGAAAAGACTACGCCCGCCAGTGCAATTCGTAATATCTTCTTTATTTTATCCCATATAGTTTCTTGTACCTTTTCAACCGATAAGGTTTTGGTATTGAACCTGTAGTTATCTTTTAACATAAACCCTGAAACTTTTGTTAACACCCTTTGGTTTTATAAATAGTATTAAAAGCCAAAAAAAATACACAAATACGGGTATTTCTGCTAATATATTTATTTACCTATTGTATACGTATGTTTATACCCATTTCGTTACAAAACTAATGAAAATTAATTTAATTTTGCCAATAATTATAAAAAAAATTTCACAAAATCTCTATATATCAATGAAATCTGCAGACATCAGGCAACGTTTTATAAAATATTTCGAAAAAAGAGGGCATCATGTCGTAAGATCAGCCCCGATGGTCGTAAAAAATGACCCTACCCTGATGTTCACCAATGCCGGAATGAACCAGTTCAAAGATATCTTTTTAGGCAATATTCCCAAAAAACATAAAAGGGTCGTTAACACACAAAAATGCCTCAGGGTTTCAGGCAAGCATAATGACCTTGAACAGGTAGGCCACGACACATACCATCATACAATGTTTGAGATGATGGGCAACTGGAGTTTCGGCGATTATTTTAAGAAGGAAGCGATACATTGGGCCTGGGAACTGCTTACAAAAGAGTACAATATAGAGAGTGAAAGACTTTATGTAACCGTTTTTGAAGGAGATAAATCTGCCGGACTTGATCCCGACAACGAAGCTTACGATATTTGGAAGACTATAGTTGCCGAATCGCGGATTTTGCATGGTTCAAAAAAAGATAATTTCTGGGAAATGGGCGATACGGGTCCATGCGGGCCTTGTTCGGAAATTCATATCGATATTCGTGATGATGATTCAAGAAAGGAAAAAAAGGGTAGTGAGCTTGTAAATAAAGAATATCCGGGGGTTATAGAAATATGGAACCTGGTTTTCATTGAATTTAACCGAAAAACCGACGGTATGCTTCTGCCCTTACCTGAAAAACATGTTGACACGGGAATGGGTTTCGAAAGATTATGTATGGTGCTGCAAGGCAAAAGATCGAATTATGACACTGATCTGTTCAAACCTTATACTGACAGGTTATCTGAAATGACATCCAAGCCTTATGGAAAAGGCAACGAAACCGATGTTGCAATGCGTGTGGTGGCAGATCATCTGAGAGCAATTGCTTTTGCAATTGCCGACGGAGAGTTGCCTTCAAATACCGGAGCCGGATACATAATCAGGCGAATACTGCGAAGAGCCAGCCGGTACGGATATACATTCCTTGAAATGTCTGAACCGTTCATATATGAGCTCGTGCCTTTACTCGTTGATAAAATGGGACGACATTTCCCCGAACTATCAGCACAAAAAGACCTTATCAGCAAAGTGATAAAACAGGAAGAGCAGATGTTTCTGAAAACCTTGGCAACCGGAATAAACAAGTTTGAAAACTACCTTGATAAAGAACTGGAAGACAACCTCATCGACGGGAATTTTGCCTTTGAGCTGTTTGATACGTATGGTTTCCCCGTTGATCTTACCAACCTGATGGCAAAAGAAAAAGGCTTGAAGGTAGATATGGAAGGCTTCAACGAAAATATGAGAAAACAGAAAGAGAGAAGCCGTGCAGCAAGTGTAAAACCATCGGCCGACTGGATCGAACTGAAGCCGGGCATTGAAGAAACAAAGTTTACGGGCTACGACACCCTTGAATCTAAAGCCGAAATAATAAAATACAGGAAGGTTAATATTAAGCAAAGATCGCTATATCACATAGTATTGGACAAAACGCCCTTTTATGCCGAATCGGGCGGACAGGTCGGCGACCGTGGTGTTTTGCAGTCGGAAAGAGGCAACATAAATATTATTGACACCCAAAAAGAAAATGAGCTGACGATACACGTTGCCGAACGACTGCCCGAGCCCGTTCCTGAAAAGGTAATCGCAAGTATCGATAAAAGCAAACGTTTGTTAACCGCCAACAACCACTCAGCCACACACCTTATGCATTCAGCCCTGAGAAAAGTCATTGGAGATCACGCGCAACAGAAAGGTTCACTGGTTGACGAAAAGCGGTTACGATTTGACTTTGCCCATTTCGAAAAAACAACACCCGAACAGGTCAGACAAATAGAAACGATCGTCAACGAAAAGATACGTCAAAATATTTCACTTGAAGAGCACCGTGATATTTCGCTTGATAAAGCCCGAAAAATGGGCGCCATTGCACTGTTTGGCGAAAAATATGATGAATTGTCTGCAAGGGTTGTCTCTTTTGACGGAAAATTTTCTTCAGAACTTTGTGGTGGCACACATGTTGAGCGTACAGGTCAAATAGGCTTTTTCAAGATCGTTTCCGAAACGGCAATTGCTGCCGGTATCAGAAGAATTGAAGCCGTTACGGGCTACGAAGCTGAAAAGTATATTAACAAAAAGCTTGAAACACTTGATCGGGTCAATAATATTTTAAAACATCCCAAAGATCTCAAGAAAGCTTTAAAGCAACTGGTTGAGCAGAATGAAAGCCTCAGGAAGAAAGCAGAATCTTTGCAAAAAGCCAAAACATCACAGATAAAACAGGAGCTGCTGGGCAAACTGCAAAAGATAAATGATATAGGTTTTATAGGAGCCAGGTTAACTGTTGATGCCAAAACTGCCAAAGACCTTGCTTTTGAGCTCAAACAAAAAGTTGATGATCTGTTTCTTGTACTGGCTTATCAACACAATAATAAGCCCGGTATTGCTGTAATGCTGTCCGACACTATTGTCAGATCCAAAAACTTTCATGCCGGCGAGATAGTAAAGGAGCTTGCAAAAGAGATCAACGGCAGCGGCGGCGGTCAGCCTTTCTTTGCCACTGCCGGCGGCAAAAACCCGCAAGGTCTCGACAATGTTATAAACAAGGCAAGGGAAATTGCCGGAAGATGATTTTGAACGTTAAAACAGCTATCGTCAAACCTGATAACTCAAAATTATGGCCCATACCCGGGTTTTGAAGTTAACCGCTGCCGGTTATTTACCGGTTACGCCCGCAAAGAATAGTAAAAGGACAATAGCGGCAGTTTTCCTCATTGTCGGTTTGCCTGAAAGGCTTGCCGGGGTCATACAACTCAAGAAAAACAGGCTTCAGCACGTTCTGTTCAAACTCCTCAATATCGTTGCGGGTAATAATACCGCCGTTACCGGCAGGATGACGGATCTCAAACAATCCGTATCCCGGATTACGGAAAGATCTTATGGAAGGTAACAGCGCTCCCGCATCTTTTTTTTCTTTGAAAAACAACCAGCTGTAACACAAAAGCTGAAAGCTTTTTTCCGTATCAGCCTTCTCAAGCAATTCATCCCACCGTTTTATGCGCAGATCACCACTATTGACCTTCCCGGTCTTGTAATCAATGACCCGGTAAAGATCTCCGGCCTTATCTACCCTGTCAACCTTGCCTGTTATCCTCACAGTAACACCATTACCAATTTTTACAGGAAAATCATGCAGGTAAAGTTTTTCCAGTGAAACAATCGCAATATGGCTGTTTTTCAAAGCCCTTAAACGAATGTCATTGCGTTCGGCACGAAGGTAGTTTAATATCATCCTTAAAGCCACCCTGTAAAGCAAATAATTTTTACCCGTATCAATATCGCCGCCACGATAATAATGACCGAACCTTTCCCTGAGAAGATCTTCTATCCTGCCCTGATCAATATCCAGATGCTCTTCCTTAAGCAGGGTGCCAACATAAGGTTTAAAAATATTTTCGAGCACGTCGTGTATTGCCAGCCCAAGGGTTTTAAGTTCAATGGTCTCTTCCACTTCCTCCCTTTCTTCTATATTCATTATTTTTTGTAAATAAAACCGCAGGCTGCATCTTAAAAAAATGGTCAACGCCGAAGGTGAATACCCTTTTTCGCCCATCCTCTCTATCTTTTCGATTATGTCGGCGGTCTTTTCAATCTTCAATGCAGATGGCGGGCTCTCAAAATCAACCATTACCGGTATCACCTCATGATTGATTTCAATATCGGAATTATATTCCTTCAGCTCATATTCTATCTGCGTTATGAAGCGGCTTTTTTCTCCTGCTCCTGTATTATCCGCCTCCGTATTATAGATCAGAAAAACATTTTCGGCTCTTTGCAACAACCTGTAGAAATGGTAGGCATAAATGGCATCACGTTCCCTGTGTGTGTTAAGCCCGAATTCAACTTTCATATCGAAAGGAATAAAAGAATTTTGGGTTTTTCCTTTTGGCAATATTGATTCATTGACAGATAAGATCACCAGGTTTTTGAAATCGAGGTTTCGGGTTTCCAGCAATCCCATTATCTGCAGGCCTTCAAGGGGTTCGCCCGAGAAGGGTATGCATTCCAGGGCTACCAGGTTTCGGAAAATACGCTGAAAGCTTTGCAGGGTTGCCGGCTGACCATATTTGCCCTGATAAATCTCAAACCGGTTTATCAGCAGGCTGAACCGGTTAAAGGCAGCCTGATCAACTGAAAACCCGCTGCCATCTTCAGCCTGAACCGAATTATAATAATGCTCTTCAAGGCTGACGAGTGTTTCCCTGAAAAAATCGAGCGCCACGGCAGGCGAATCATACCACATGCTGAAAAGCTTTTCAAACAACCCGTTTTCACGCCCCCCGCAGATGTCTTTCAATTGCTGTAAAGTATAAAAGCTGCGGTTTGATCTGTTTATTGCATTTGAAACATCTGACGCAACATTATCTTCCTCCTCGTCAAACAATATGTTTCCGTGAGGATGTTTCAGGATTGTCAAAATATCCTTATAATAAAATGCCGGTTGTTTTTGCTCATCATCGCCTCTTCTTTGAACCGCACCTATATGTGTTGCCAGTATGCTTTCGGCAAACGAATAAAAAGCGGTGTAGGAAAGGGGATATCCCATCGTGACATTTGCTTTTTTCACGTTTTCCGGCAAACTACCCAGCACAGGCAACATCAGCCCCTCATCTGCAAGCACTATTGCCGTATCTTCATGCTCTTCTTCCGGTATGCGCGACAATATTATGTTGCCTGCCAGTTGTACCTGATTGATTTTTTTTGCTATACCCAAAATGTTTATGTTCTTAGGCCGGTCCCTGAAACCTGTTTCGGCCATAATCATACTATTTTTTCGCCATTTATCACTGTATTTCCTTATAAACATGCCCGCTTCGTGCTTTACATTACCGCTTTCCCCGTAAAGATAATACTCATCGGCATCCCATATCACCACAGCCTTGTCGTTGTACAGCAATGTTGAGATGATCTTCTCCTCCGACTGGCTCAAGGCATTCAAACCTGCGAATATAACCCGCCGGTATGGAATGTCGTTGACGATCTTTTCAATTTCCGAAGCGGCAACACAATTCGAAAGCCCCTGGTAAGCAATGCCCTGCGATAAAAGACTTTCCTTAAAAAGTTTGTGATATTGTGGTATTATGCTGAAAAACCTGATATACCGCTCCTGAAATGAAGTCAGCTTACCGTCGGGCGACCAGGTACGGATCTTTTTTATTTCCGTAAGATTTTCAAAAAGCGCAGAGGGATCCTCAAGATTACGGTCAATATCATCAAAATCATTCAATAACACCGGCACCCATTTCAGGATCTCCTCAAAATCAATACCGTCAGTGCCATTGCCTTTCTCCCATGATATGCCTCCACTGTCTTTGTTCTTTAAAACCCTGTAAAACTCCATCAGCAAGGTAATGTTGTCGGTGATTCTCAAACCCGACAACATGTTGATGAACTCTTCTATGCTCAGAATATCGGGCGCCCAGATGGTATCCGATATTTTTTTGCCTGTATGCGACCGTATATACAAAGCCGCACGCCGGTTGGGAGTGACAATGCAAATATTGCCCGTGAGGGCTTCCTTCAGTGATAAATAATAATCGGCAATTTTTTCCAAAAACGGAACCATATGTTTTTTAGGTTTATAAGCGATAGGTTTATGATTTAACAGGGGTTTAACCCTTATTTGAACCCCGTACTATATGCCTGTTCCCCTCGTTTCCCTTCATCAGGTATTTTTCATCGGACAAAAATATCATGATTTTTTGTTATTACTTTTTCAGCATTTCTTATTTTTTCAGTTGTGCCAAGGTCAAACCAATATTTATGGTCATGGTCAAAGGAAAAAATTTCTTTTTCTTTTGCAAGTTCAAGATAGACCTTGATTATGGAAAAGCTCCCGCTCTCTTTAACAAGGCTGAATATCTGAGGGCTGATAACGTGAACGCCGCTGAAAGCTTTTCTTAACAACATTTTTTTTGTTTTTTTCGCAATAATTTTTTTTCCCGATTCAATGTGTTCCCATCCAGCCAGCTTGTTATCGTGCCAGAGCAGGTAGTTTGATGCATCCCTGCCGGATGTTGCCAGTGTGGCAATACAACCTTGTTTCAGATGATATGAATACATTCCCTGCAGGTTGATATTGCTTATTATGTCTGCATTATAAACAAGGAAGGGTTCGCTGCCGCAGAGGTATTTTTTTGCCTTGAGCAATCCGCCACCGGTACCGAGCAAACGATCTTCCTCATCCGAAATAATAAATTCGGCATTGAAAGGCAGCTTTTTCACAGCCTGCTTCATCATAGCGGCATGATGGTGTACATTTATTACTATAGGGTCAAAACCATTATTTACAAGCTTTTCTGCTACCCAATGCAGCATGGGTTTCCCGGCAACCTCAACCAATGGCTTGGGCTTTGTGTCAGTCAAAGGCTTTAACCTTTCTCCGTATCCGGCAGCGAGGATCATTGCTTTCATGAATGATTGTTTAATTAACTCAAGTTGCTATTAATAATGATTTGTTTAAAGTATATGATAATAAGAAAGTTATAATTTTAATAACAAAGCCATAATTAGTGACAGCATGTATTTTTTTAGGAAACAT
>PWJZ01000046.1 GCA_003559855.1 Bacteroidales bacterium | reverse complement strand
AATCAATGTTATTACTAGCTTCAGCATTTTTTTATTGTTTAAAATGTGCTTCTTATCAAAATCCTGCCTGAATATTTTTAAGAATACTAACTTAATGCTTTGTCATTACACATCGGCGACCTTTTCCCAGGTCTGAAAATTCGGAATGACAGTTTTATTTTGTGTTAATTGCGGGGTAGGAGGAAGAAAGCGGGCGCCGCCCGCTTTCTTCCCTCTACCCCTTTTTATAAAGCATCCTGTCATTCCGAATGGAGTGAAACGCAATGAGGAACCGAGCTTGCGAGCTCGCCGAAGGCAATCTCGTTGTATAACCGACAACCTTTTTAAAACAATGCCCTCACCTGAACATTACCCGTGTGCACCACCGGCACATCGGGCGATTTGCGTCCGTTGTACGAGAGGTTTATTTGAAGGTAAGATGTCAGGTTTTGCTGCCATGTTATGTTCCATATTCCGTTGTTGCCGGCTCTCAAACCTTGTAGCATTTCGAAAGCAAGAGGAGTGTTTTCATCAAACGGGTAGTCGATGTTTGATAGCTGAACTCTTACATTAATAGTTCCGCGTGTTGGGGCATTATATCGTACTTCAACGCCACCCCTGTTAATAACAGATTGCTCAACTGTATTTCTTAAAACCTCTCTTTTTGTTTCATAGCCGTAGAACATGCTTATTCTCAAGTTATTGCTGTATTGGTAGTTAAGTCTTGGCTCGGATTCTGTGTAGTTGACAGCGAAAGTGCGTTGGTCCAGGAATTCTGATTCGTTAATCCTTTCGCCGATATTTGTTTGAAGGTGTAATGAGTATTGCCTGGTGATGTTCCATCTCACCCTTGCCCCGGTAAAACGTGTGGTTCGCTGTTCAAAGCCGTTACTATGCAAGATTTTGTTGCGGCTGTCTTGTACGGTCCACTCAATACCATACACAGGGTGAGTGCGGTTAAAATAGAGGGAATTGCGAAACAGGCTGTTCAGGGATATCAGGGCTGTATCAGCCACATCGGTGATGAAGGGGTTGATGTTATCCCAGTCCTGTTCACCCGTAGTTTTCCTGTCTATCCTGATGTTGAAACGGTTGCTGAAGCGTGAGATGAACTTCCGCATACCTTCAGGGCTTTCCCATAGCCTTGACGGTTCAAGGTTCAAGGTATTGCTGAAAGTTGTCGAATAGGTGCGTATGAACTCATCTGTAGGCAAAAATACCCGTATGTAATTTGCTTCTTCGGGAAACTGTGCTACTTCAAACTCATTCAGCTCCGGGATGCCATTCTCGTTGTAGTCGATCCACACATAAACACCTTGTCCCGGCGGAACTTCAACGTACATGTATTCGCGTTTTCGCTCCATGCCGGTTGAGATCTCATAAAAGGTATTGTTTACGGCAAACCCATCAAAAAAACGGCTGTTATTGGTAATCCTGCCCATTATGACCTCCTCGTCCTGCTGGTTATCTACACTTTCGTGATGTGCCGACAAACGCCTGTAAACTGCATTAAGGTTAATACGGTGATCCACATTAGGCCGAAAAACATAATTGAGCCCATAGTCATCGGCTCTTGTTGCATCTTCAAACATTTTGTTGACAGGCAAATAGTCGTTTCGCATTTTATAGTAAGCCTTATAATGATGTTTGACGGTATCGGAGTTGTTTATAAAAAGCTTCCATTCATCGAATGAAAAGCTTTGAGCTTTAAGATTTTTATTGTCATCAAACATTCTGTTATCTTCAATATGGCTTTCAATGCCTGCTGTCAGGTGCCATATCTGACGGCTCAGATTAGCTCTGTGACGGTAGAAACCCGATTCAACGAATCCCGAAGTGTTCAGGTAGCTGCCGGAATATGCAAACCGGGTTTTGCCCCTCTGCAGGTTGCTGTTAAAGCTGTTTTTTATGCCCGTAAACCGGCTGTCTGATACAAATGAGTTGAAACGATATTGAATGTTGCCGGTTTTGGGATGGTTAATTCCAATGGCTAACCCGGACACGCTCTCGTTGTTGATTGATTTAAATCCTGCCAGGTTCCAGTCGCGCTGGAACTCCACGCTGCGATATCTTTCCAGTGGAGTAAAATCTGCCTGTATGAGTTCATGGTTAACGTTGATATTCAATGACCAATTGCCGTCATGGAATTTTGTTAGCTGGCGGTTGTGTTCAATCCATGAATTAAATCCATGTCCGATATTTGTTTCGCTGTGCAGGTCGGAAAAGAGGTTTTTGTCGTGGTTTGTCATAGCCCATTCTATGCCGGCCCGGGTACTTTCCGAGAACTGGTAGGTTGTTTCGAGGGTCAGCATCTGGTCTCGACGTGGTGCTGCAAGGCGGATTATGGGTTCATGCGTGCCTTGCGGAATGCCATTTTCAGGTGCTATCCATTGGTAAACCCTGCCGTTGGCATTGCTGCTCACTTGCCGGTAGTTGCCGTTGCCTTCGCCAACGAATGTAAAACCTACCCTGTATACGGCTTTTTCAGGATCTGTTGAGTATACAAATACCGAATCATAGCCCAGCGTATCGGTCATCATATACATGATCTGGTCATGCTGAAATCCCACAGAGTCAACGTTCCAGTCGAATGCCAGATGCAGGCTGTCACCAACCTGTGAAAGCAGCTCACGGCGTTCATCGGTCAAGTCAATGAAAAGAGGGTGATTCTTATGGTCCTGCTCGGAGAAAAAATTGAGGTTAACGCTCAGGTTGTTTCTTTGGTACTCCGTACCGGCAAAATACATTGAACGTGTATAGTTCCTGTCGGCATATTCGAACTCGATCAGTATTCGGCTGTCTTTGGTTATGGGTCTGTTTGTGGTAAAGACCAGCTCAGCCATGTTGTAGTCGATAATATAGTCCTGGTCTTTGCCCCTGGTCAGCAGTTCACCGTCAATAAAAACCCTTTCGCTGCCGGCGATAACCATTATAAAGAGTTCATTATTGCTGCCGGTAAGCTTGTATGGCCCCTGGTTGCCTTCAATGCCTTTGAACTCATTACGGGCGTGCTTGCCGCGGGCCACAGCACCCGCACCGGTAACTCTTAGAGTACCATCACCGATAACACTACTCTCTTCGCCTTCAAATAAATATGAGATCTTCGCACCCTGTGCTTTTTTGTTGAAGCTCATGAAATAACCCGGTGGGTTTGTAAGCTCAAAATCACCGGCGATAAGATTTGTCCGTTCGCTTGCAATCTGGATATAAACCTTGTCAAAATCCTGCAAATGTTGCGTTGTGCCCTCGGGCTGAAAGGGGATATGCTGGTCGGATATTACTGCTTTGATGGCAAGTTTTTCCGACAGCATGCCGTCTAATTGTAAATCCATTGATGAACTCAGCACCAAATCCTGCCGGTTACCGACAGAGATGCCGCGGGTGACATGTCCGGAGCTGCTTATCCCCTCAAAATCAAATATTCCCTCTTCCCTGTGCTTTGAAGGTACCCTGTGGTGTATGATCTCCTCTCCCAAACCGGGACGGTATATCAGTGAAGTGTCTTTAAGAGATACAGGCTTACCTAGTTGATAAGGAAATACCCTGTAGCTGCCCCAAATTTTTTTATCATGCCAGAATTCTGGTATGCGAAGGTTCAACCGGGCATTAACAGCATCAAGGGAATAGAATAGTTTATTCAGTTCAACACTGTCAGGGCCGAAGATTTCAAAAGAGCCGGGGATAATGCTCAGAGTATCGAGCTTAACCGAAGTCACGTGTCCGGGAATGCTAAACTCTCTATGCTTATCTGTTATCTGTGCTGATAAAGACGAGAAGTTAAAAAGGCAGAAAGATATAAATATGATCAACCTTGTTTTCAATATTCCGGCTTTGGATTGAAATATTTGAGATTTAATTTGTTATTGCAAAAATAACAAGTGATATGCAATAAAAATCACTTTTTTAAATTAGTTAAGAATTCATCCAACTCCATTTCCAAACCTTCCCTAATAATTTTACGCAACAAGCCTTTGGGAATATCCTGGTTTTTGTGAACAGGAACAGTAGTTACTCTGCCGTCTGGATGTTTAAATCGGTGATGTAAACCATTTATGCGAATAACTGTAAAACCTAAGGATTTTAAAAATTTTATAAGGTTTTTACCGGAAACAGCAGGTAAATGCGGCATAATGAATAATATTTACATTGTTGCTGACTTGTAGGAAACTTGCAATTCTCTAAAGCCAACAAAGCGATTAATATCTGTAGATTTTTCTTTTTCCTCTTCCAGACACATATCAATTACTTCCTTAATATTTGACAGGGCTTCATCAATAGTCTTACCATAAGAATGGCAACCTTTAAAAACAGGACAACTTACAATGTAAATATCATCTTCGTCTTGCTCAACAATAATCGGCAGATGTAATGTTTTGTTTTTGGACTTCTTCATTATTAACTACTTTGTATTTTGAAGAAAAGATTTTATGCTTACCTGTTTTATAAAAATATTAGTTTTTACAAAAATAATTTTTTTACTGATTCATACAATATTCAATACAACCTGAATAGTAAACATGCGATCATATCGTTGAATAAAATAGGGATGGTATTGATTCTGTTTATAACATAAATAATCTAAAGGTCTTTTTGATATTACAAAAGTAGAAATAACAATAAATTACGAAAAGCATTTTATAAGCGGTCTGTTAATAATAATTTCTAACATGATTGCATAAATTGATTATAGTAAATTTCAAAAAAGCTCCGTAGGAGCGGTCTGTTTGTAGTAAAAATATCATAAATGATCAAAAGCCCCGTAGGGGTGACCTGTTTGTTTCTTTTGTGGAATGTAAATGAATCATCTTTATTAAAAAATAATATAATCAAAAATCATTAAATTTGATTTTTTTAAAATTATCCAATTATCAATAATTAACATTAAATCAAATCCGAAACAGATATTCACATTATCAAAAACCCGAACTAATTTGCAAGTCATGGCCATAAAACTAATTGCAACATCAGATCTTCATCTTGGCAGAAAATCCTCCGGTGTACCAGAAAATGCAGAACAAATCTCATCAAAATATACATGGAAACGCATTGTTAAACTTTGCATTGATGAAAACGTTGATGCCCTGCTTCTTGTTGGTGATATTGTGGATCGTGATAACCGCTATTTTGAGGCTATTGGCAATTTACAAGCAGGATTTGAAGCACTGAATAATGCTGGTATGGCTATATATATGGTAGCAGGAAATCACGACTTTGATGTGCTTGCACAGATTGCCGGCAATCAAAAATATGATAACCTTCATCTTCTCGGAGCCGGAGGAAAATGGGAGTTGAAGATGTTTTCCAGGAACAACAATCATTTGCAACTGGCAGGCTGGTCATTCCCTAAAAACTATATCAAAGAAGACCCGCTTTTTAGTTTTAACAATATCAGTATTGACCCAAACTACCCGGCTATTGGTATTTTGCACTGCGATGTTTATGACCAAAACAGCTCTTATGCACCGGTTAACTTTGACAATATCGCCAATAAAAATGTAAATGCATGGATTCTCGGGCATATTCATAAGCCGGACATATTGAAAAAAGATAACCCGTACATTTTTTACCCTGGCTCTCCTCACGCTTTTAGCGCAAAAGAACCGGGAATTCATGGCGTTGTGCTAATGGAGATTGATAATAATGGCAGAATAAAAACTAAAACTATCCCTTTATCGCCGGTTAGATATGAGAGTATTGCTGTAAATGTTGCAAATACAGATGATGAGATCGCATTAAGGGATAAAACAACAATGGCTTTATCTAATAATGCAAATGAAATGATTGATAAGCTGGAAAATGTTGAGTTTTTAGTTTATGACGTAATTTTGGAAGGTATTCATTCCAAAATAAAAGAGCTTGATAAATGGACGGCATTACTGACCGATTATGAGAGCAAATTAGATGCCGGCACAAAAATTTTAGTCAGGAAAGTTGAAAATTTTGCAAAACCGGCAATCGAGAATCTCGAAGAACTGGCAAAACAACCCTCGCCCGAAGGTTTACTGGCAGAAACCATATTAGCTTTACAAAATGGCACGGATGCAGAGTTTCTAAATGAACTTAAAAAAGAATTGGAAGATAATTTTAAAAAAATATCCGGTTCAGGAACTTACCAACCTTTGCATAATGTTAAAAACTTCAATAAAATACCCGGTAAAGACGCCAAAGAATATATAATTAAGGAATGTAACAGATTGCTGGCAGAGTTAAGGATGCAACAAAAAGTTGATTAGGTTTACTAGACAATCTTATTAGTAATGATAATTTTAATTTTTTTAATTATGCCACAAAGACTCAAAGACTCAAAGAAACACAAAGAAAAATTCAATCCTATTCCTGAATCAATTGAAAAGATAGGGAAACTAGTCGTAGATTCTGCATATACGGTTCATTATAAATTAGGACCCGGATTACTTGAAAAGGTTTATGAAATATGCTTTTGTCATGAATTGACAAAGCGAGGTTTACAATATCAAAGGCAGCTTGATATTCCTATTGTATATGACAACATTAAATTTGATGAAGGATTAAGGCTTGATGTTCTTGTTGAAGATTGTATTATTTGTGAACTAAAAGCTTTAGAAACAGTAAATCCTATATGGGAGGCACAATTACTAAGTCATTTGAAGCTCACTGATAAAAGACTTGGTTTTCTAATAAACTTTAATGTAGATAAAATTAAGGATGGAATAAAGCGCTTTGTAATGTGATCTTAGTGAATCTTTGAGTCTTTGAGTCTTTGTGGCTATATTTTAGTGTAATAAAACAAAGTATTTAAATCAATTTATTTCTAAATGCAAAAAACCCCGCTTATAATAAAAGAACTGTCTATCCGAAAGATGCCTGGCTTACCACAAGGATTGCGTGCATATAAAGACTTAGCTGCGAATATAAATATAATTGCAGGGCCAAACGCATCAGGTAAAAGCTCCACCGCACGGCTTATTCAGCAAATTATTTGGCACAATAAAACACAAGGCATCCAGGCTGATAGTTTGTTGAATATAAATAAAGAACGCTGGGATGTTAAAATTGACTCAAAAAATATTACAATATTACGTGAAGGTATTAAGGATGAATTAACAGGAATACCGGCTGTTGAAGATTCAAGCAGGTATATGCTGGCTTTGCATGAGCTTTTTGCAGAAGATGAAGGCAGCCTTGCCAAAAAAATAGTTAAGGAATCTATTGGCGGAGTTGATCTCGACAAAGCCCGCGAAAACCTCGGATATTCCGGTGATATTAAACGTACAGGAGTTGGTGAATTCAGAGAATATAAAAAAGTAGAAGATAATTATAATAAAGTTGAACAAAAGCAGCGTGAACTTAAAAATGACGAACAACAACTTGATAAGCTAAAAGAAGAAAGGCAAAATGCGCAAAAGGCACAACACTTAGAAGAATTCTATCAGCTAACGGCTGAATATATTAAAGCCCGCTTGGAATGTGAAGTAAAAAAACAAGAGTTTGAAAATTTTCCACCGGTTCTTGAAAAGGTTACAGGCGAAGAATATGATAAAATCGAAGAACTTGAAAAAAATATTGAAAGCTGTAAAAACAACATCAGAATAGCTGAGCAGGAAATTGAAAGAAATAACGAAACTATTTCTAAGCTTAAAATACCGGAAACAGGCGTTGATGATGAAATATTAACCGAACTGGATGAACGGATTGAAAAAGCATTGGGCCTGGAGCGTGATATGCATGAAACGGAAAACAAGATTTCGCAATACCGGGCTAAAGAACAAAAAGCACTTAAAAGTATTGAGGAATCAATTGATCCATCCGCATTTAAAGGACTAAGGCTGGATGATGTATCCGGGCTGGATAAATTTCTGGATGATGCCCACAAGACTATTAGTGAGAAAAATTTTCTGGAATCGGAATTAAATAATTTGGAAAAGGGCTTAGAGAAAGATATTCCCGATACTGATTTGCTGAATAATGGCATTTATTCTTTAAGCAGGTGGCTTCAGGAGCAGAAAGAAAGTATGGGGATATCAAAAAAATGGTTGTTTGCTTTGCCTATTGCAGGAATTATTGTGGCTGTTCCCGCGTATTTTTCATTGTCAATAGCATTGATTACTTTATGCTTGATTGTAATATTTTCTCTT
>PWJZ01000098.1 GCA_003559855.1 Bacteroidales bacterium | reverse complement strand
CCTTTAGGTATTTTAACAGTTATATCAAATGGTTCGTTTGTTGCTCCAAAAATTTTCATGGCTTGTTCCTTAGTATTATCAGAACCTCTGTACCAATCTTCAACATGAATAAGTGTTTCTCCATCTGTAACATAATACTGCTTATGTGGACTTCCCGTCCAAAAACACCTATCATCCAACATTGCATCTATCCCTCCTAAAATCCCGCCTGTAACACCGCCAATAAGTGCGCCCCATCCGCCGGTTTCAAGTCCGCTCAAGAGCGCATCAGTAACGCTTTCACCGGCTATTAGTTGATTTCCAAAGTCAGTTATGAAACCGCTTGTAAATCCTGCAGCTGCACCCGCGGCTGCACCACTTGCAGCTCCGGTACCCACGGAAGCAGCTGTTCCTAAAAATCCTGCACCGAATGTGCCTGCACCGGAAACAACAGTGCTGACACCAGCTCCAATCCCCGCACCCAATGCACCTGCAACAGCGCCCACACCAAAATACGCTAATCCTTCCCATGTAAATTCTGCCCCATGCGCAATCCAATTAACAACACCTCCTACAACTGCACCAATAACCAAACTTACCCACTCCCCATCCGGATCAACATACTTCATCGGATTATTCCATACATACGCATACCTGTTAAAGCTCTGCGAGAAGCCGGGTGCCTGGATATAAGGGTCGGGGCTCAGGAAACGGCTTACAATGGGATCATAAACCCTGCCACCCATGTTGATCAAATTAAACCCGTAAAGGTGTTCATGCCCTGTGAAGCCTCTGTCGTAAACAGCAGCAGGCAGAGCTCCCTCATACGATTCCCATGTAGCAGGATTACGACGGTTGCCCCAGGCATCGAAGCTTAACTCCTGTATTAAGCTGCCTTCCTCATCGGTAATGGCATGCCACGAGCCCAAATAGTCCTTGCTTATGTAATGTATCTCGCTGCTTTCGTCTTCATGTATCACATGCACTGCAAAAACTCCTTCGGGACCTGCAATGTATGTAAGAATGGTCTCCTTGCCATTCTCAACGATATACTCGCAAGCTCCCGCCCAGCGCTTTGTAATATTATCCGGTCCATAAACATATTCCTGCTCAATCCTTTGGCGATGAGTGCCATATTGAATAGTTAGAGACTTTTCACCCTCCGTAATGGTTGTAATCTTATTAAAAGAACTATAATCTATTGTCTGAACATCCTCAGGAAATACTCCCCCGTAGGTATCAGCCGAAGTTAAAGCGTGAGGTCCTGCTCCGCCTTCTCCGTATTGGGCATCTTCAAACAATATTTCTCCGTCAGATTTTTTATAAACAAGATTACCAAGCCCTTGATCATCATACTGGTGTTCTCCGCGCAATACATTATCAAGGTAAATTGCTTCGAGCCTGTTAATATCATCATAAACGAAGCTTTCAGTCAGGCTTTGATTTTGCTGCCTGTTAATCCATTTTTTCCGGTATTCGAGATTTCCTACTTCATCCCAGCCAAGCTCGAAGTCCTGTACAGGATCATTACCTTGCTTTTGGGTCAGTATTGAAACCGGACGCAAAGTCTCCGGTTCATATTCACGAGTAGTGTTTAAGCCGTTGCCCTTGCTGAAATCAGTTATTTGACCATAAGAATTCATTTCTTTCGTTTGCCACAGTACAGAATTATCTTTTGCCGAACGGATGTGTGTCAGATATCCTTGATGATCATACTGGTTTGTAGTGGTAAAACCTGATGGGTGGGCAGTATTTCTTATTCTGCCAAACTCATCGTATGTGTAGTTGGTCTGGTAAATTTCACTGCCAATGGTCTCTTTGACGGCTATTGGTCTGAGCAGGTCATCATATTCATATTCCGTATGGTGCTGCTGATTAAAAACACTTTGCAATGTTCCTTTTTTACCGGGAGCTTCGCTATATACCCAATATGTTGTTCCTTCCGGTTCGGTTCTTGATAGCATGCGCCCTATAATATCATAGCTATATTCAACCGTTTCATTTTTAGGCGTTGTTTTACTCACTAATTCATCAAAAGCATTGTAAGTGTATGTCTCTTCTCCATAATTAGGGTCGTCTATCAAAATACGTTGCCGCCGGCTGTTATATTCTATGCTTACTGCCGTTTCGCTTTGATTTTCGATATAGGCAGATTTCAACTCACCATCGCTGTAATAATCATATTTTACTGTAGTGCCGTTATTATCCGTACTTTCATAAAGCCATCCCAGGGCATTGAATTTCTGCTCCCTGGTTTGATTCAGTTGATTTGTGGTTATTACCTTGTTGCCTGAATATTGAGTTGTAATATTCGTATTATCAGGATAGGCTTTTTCTGTTACCCTGCCAATATCATCATAGGTATAAGTAATATAATATATCTGGTCTCCGGGGAAATATGGCAATGAAGCTTTATACAACAAGCCTTTTTCGTTATATATTTTGTCCCTGTAAATTTTATTTTCATCAAAACCGTAGGTGACGGTTCTTAATTCCCGCCCTGTTTTATCATAAAAAGTTATAATTTCCGCTTCACCTGATTGCTGGCTCCACGTGTAATACAAGGCATTTTCCGGAGCATCTTCGTGGCTGCATGCCCAGCGTCTCACAATCTTTTCCTGAACATCGTCAGGATATACGATTTTTTTACTAATACCTGAGGGGTGATGCTCAAAATGAGTTGAAAGATTATTTGCATCTTTTATTAAAGTTTTCCATCCATACATCTGGTCATAAGAAAAAGTAGTGGTATGCCCGAGCGGATTAGTACGTGATGTAGGAAAACGGTGCTGATAAGCAGAGCTGTATCCAATAAAGGTTTGCCTGTCAGTCAAATCCGGATCATTGGGAGCCGAGCGGGTTACAGATATACGGTTACCATAATCGTCATAATCGTATGCTTCTTTAGTCACCAGAACATCATTTGGATTATCATCCGGAATATTGAGCACTTCTTTAACAAGAGGAAAATGAGTATGATTCTGCTGGTAATAAACAAATTCCCCGGATGATTTTACAATTTCATCATACTTATATCGCTTTTCAACTGTTATTTTCTCCGGTTGGCTAATTATCCAGTTATGCGTATCGGGAGCTTTATACGTTGTAGAAATATTTGTTTGATGATCAAAAGCCGATGAAGGAGCATCCTTGTATATAAAATTGGGATGAGCAACTTCTTCCTTATGGATTAAGTTTCCATAGCTGTTGTAACTATATTCGTTTCTTGAAGATACCAGATGCTCTGAAGTATTATAATCATATTGCCTTGAAAACGATGATTCAATATATGGGAAAAAAGCAAAAGTTGAATGACCGTAATATTTATGATTAAGGGTATTGCTGGTTTCAGTCAGCGTTTCGTCCGAAGCATCAAAGGATTCCGTTTTTTTCCGGTATGGATAAAAGAGCTTACCCTGTGGCATATAGATGTCATTATGATATTCTGTTTTAATTCCGGACAGTTTATTTGTTTCGGTTGTTTTTTCAAACCCTAAAAAGCCTTTACCCTGTTTATGAACTTTAGCTCCTTTATATTTGTATGTTTTTATTTCCGTATGAGTATCACCTATATCATGGCTTTCAGAAGTTACTACATACATAGGAGGTTGAATATCTGCCAGAGGGTATTCAGCATTATCACCTTTTTCATAATGTATATTATAATATGGATTATTTGCTAACGAATTATATTCAACAGAACTTTTAGCTCCTAAGCTGTTTTCAAAAGAATGTGTTAAATGTGAAGTATCATGTTTAAAAAAAGATAATATTTTATCTGGTGGTAAATGAATGGAATATGGAGATTTAAAAAAAAGTTCAGTTTTTCCGTCACCGGCAAAGTCTATAACTTTGGTATGAGCTTTGGTACCCACTACATACAATTCAGAATCAATTGAAAAAATTTCCGATGATATAAAGTTTAGACCTTTGCTATAAAAAACAACAACATCAATATCCTTACTGCCATGTCCGCCTGGTTTATATATCTCAGCTATATCACTTTTTCCGCTACCATTAAAATCTGAAATAATGTAATTAATGCTTGAATCTTCCGGGTCAATAGTTTTTGTAATTGGAACATCCTCCTCCTCGAGCCACTTCCAGCCCCCTTTACCATCAAAATATTTTAATTCCCAACCAACATCAGGGTTTGCATAAGCAAAGGTAAGTACATCGGTCATTCCATCACCATTAAAATCGCCTGTAAACACCCGGTGCCATCTTGTAGGATAACCGTCGCTAAACAGTTCAGCTAATTCATTATTTTCATCAAGGGTAAAAATAGTGCTGGTATCTTCTTCAGTGTTTGCAAGCAAATCCGTTTTACCATCACCTGTAAAATCCCCGGGTTTAATAGTAAAAAGCTCGAAACCATCTGAATCATCATGATAATAACCATCTTCGAAAACAGTTAAAATTTGATTCGCTTGAGGATCAAATTCATACAATCCCAAATAGGTTTGATGCATAAAACGACTAACATGAAGAATCTCTTTTATTCCATTTCCATTCATATCAGTTACCCGAATATAATGATTAGGATTTGTGCCTAACTCAATAGGATTATAATAATTATACACTGAAAACCATCTACGGTTGAAAACAGAAATCGTGCATGAAACATATATGTACCACTAATCCATTTTTTACTTACCATTACTAAATCATCAATACCATTACCATTAAAATCACCTGCTTCAAAATATACAAAACTCTCTGAAGATGGTAACCAAGATGAGAAATTACCCATTTCAACTTTAGTAAAATAACCATATATATTTGCATAATAAACAACCCAGTGACTAAAATTTTTTTCATATATAGTCCCGGTGTAATAGGCTACAGCAACATCAGTTTTGCCATTTCCGCTAAAATCGCCAAATGTATAGTCAGAATAATAATCGGGGTCGGCTACTATATTCGTTTCACTTAAAGTAAAAGGTTCTTCTGTTTCTCCCCACTCAAATTTCAGGGGATTTAATTTTTCTCCGCCTTTGTATGGTATGATTTTTTCCAGGCGGGTATGTATTACTGAATGGTCATAATCAAAATAATAATTTGCAATATAATCGCTGCTTCCTGTTTTTTTAACATCTATTGAGCTCAGTAACGAATTCATTTCAAGCGACCCGCCCGAAATATAGCCTTTATTTACATCCGGTCTTCCCTCTTCATAATTAAATATAATTTCATAAATATGCGATTGTCCTGTTTTATGATTGCCCCCATATTTTATTTTTGAGATAAGTATTTCATCGTTATTTTGAGTGTATTCATAGTCTATATGATTTCCTCTGCGGTCTTCAATTCTGTTAAGATGCCATGACAAAACATGTTGTTTTCCACCGGGTATTAGCTGTGAGTCTGCATTCCTGCCATATTCTAAAATTCTGCCATCCTTGGTTCTGACTTCAAACCATACCGGACCATACGCGTTGCTCTCCTTTATAACGATTTTTGAAAAGGTTTCAATTTCTGTGCGATACTCATTGCCGGCTACATTAAAGAGCCTGTTACCGTCAAGCATTAAATTGTCGGTATCGTCAAAAGTAATTCCTTTTATGTAACCATCGTGATAAATTGTTGTACCTGTTCTGGATATTGCTGACAAGCCACCTATTGACCATCCCATACCCATAAAGCCATTGCCTGCCATACTGTTATAAGCTATTGTTATATTTGGCACCATATTGCCTATGCCGCGAGGTAATCCAATAGGGATATTATATGATGCGGCTCCCAGGTTTGTTACATTTAAAACTCCTTCAAGATTGCCTAAGATCCCGTCATCACCCGGATTAGGTCCGCCCGTTAAGCCATCTTCCGGCGGAAACAGCAAATGAGGATTGATTTTTGCACTGAACCTGTCAGAAGAGGTATTTGGCTTGTAGCTGAAACCGGGAAGCAACTTGATAGATTGTGAGGCTTCATATTCATGTATGCCACCATAAATTGGCTGATCAAGAATTATGTTTTTCCCTTGCTGCTGTGCTACCGAGTATCCTGATAATATCGTTAGTAATAAAAGTATTAGATAATATTTGATTTTCATTTGTTCATTAATTTTTAGTTAAATAATAAATTGCCATAAAATTGATTTATTTTTTAACAATTTTATACATTAACGTACTCTCTTCATTTACTATAATTAAAACATAAGTTCCGGGAGGATAATTCCCTGTATTGATACTATGTTTTGTGCCAATGTTTTCAATATGTTCAACTTTTCGTCCATGCAGGTCATAGATAAAACAATCTGTTTTCCCATGATTTGCAAGCGATGTTTCAATATATAGTATATTTTTAGCAGGATTGGGGTAAACCCGTGTATGAGATTGCTCATGATCCGTTTCATCGTTTTCGGTTGCCATCTCGTTTTTTAAAAAATCATCCGACAAGACTTCATAGATAGAGTCTGTTATAAAATCGGTTGATTTGGATTCGTTAACAAAAATTTGCCGTTCTGTTCTGTTTCCTGCATCATCGTACAGGAAAGTAACTGTCATGGCTGGAGGTGTCATTGCCACAACGGCAATTGTAAAAAACCAAAGTATTGTTGTGTATATGACTATTTTCATTTTCCGCTAATTTTAGAATGTTTTATGAATGTTAATCATCAAAATTATATATTATTTATTATTCATTTTCCGTAATCAACATTTCTTTAAGCGATTCGATTTCTTTTTGTTGTTGGATAACATATAAAGTAAGCTCTTCGATTTTTTTAAGCAGCAATACGTTCATTTCGCCGAGGCTAATGCCGTTTTCTTCCACCTGTTTGGCGGTTGGTACATCGGGAAGGTGACCGTGTGTATTGATGTATTGCTCCAGTTGTTCGAGAGTTTTCAGCTCATAATCGGGTTGAAACACGTAATCAGGCCAGCTTGACTGCAATTCAATATCAACTTCTTCTGCTATCATTTTACCTGCCACGGCAAGCTTATAGCTGCCCGGGTCAACAGTGCCGATACCGACATTACCGCCCATTACAGCCATAGTGCTACTATTGATAATTTCCCAATCTCCGCTGCTTAAACCAATACCAAAACTATTAGTTCCTGATACTTTTATATTTCGTCCCATAGCGGTAGATGTATGTCCGGATGCCTCGGTTTGGCTGCCAATAGCAATAGATCTGGGTCCGGATGCTTTGCTGTTTGAACAGCCAATAGCAATAGACCTATATCCAGATGCCTCGCTTCCGTGGCCCATTGCAATGGCATAATCACCGGTTGCATTAGTAGTAGTGTATCCCATAATAGCGGTAGGTCCGCTTAAATTCCTAACATGAAGTTTTGCCGAGGCATTTGCCATGCCAATCCCGGTATTGCCGAAAACATATAAGCCTCTTTCAGGTGGATTCGTGTTATGTACGCCAATTGATGTACCACCATTATTTGTTACAAAAAATCGCGTATTAGCGCCCACTTGAACTCTTAATGCATGTTCTTCAGGGCTTGAATGAACATGTAATGGTGCTGTGGGAGTTGTGGTGCCAATCCCTACATTTCCATAATTATGAACAGTTAAGCGGTTTTGTCCATCGGTTCTAAAATAAATATTATCACCGGTTATAATTCCGCTTGTTCCTGTAATATTTAAAAACTCAGCGTTCAGGGTATCTGCGGTAACTTTTTGAAACAATCCGTCTCCTATAACATGAAGTTTTGCTTGCGGGCTTGTTGTTCCTATTCCGACTCTACCCCATTCAGTGATTGGCTCAGGCTGAAATCCAGGTGCTGCCCCCCTGATGGTGGCGGTTCAACAAACAAGGTCGGTTTTGTTGAATTAAAACCGATTACAAGGCTGTTTTCAATTGAATTTATCAACCTTTCCTCTTCATCAATTCCGCTTCCGATAATAATTGAATTTGGCTTGGTTGTTTTAAGAAAATTCCCGATAATCAAGGAATTATTAGCAGAAGAGATTGAGTGAGACCCTGCAACAAAAGAAAAATCTCCGTTAACGATATTTCCATATCCAAAAGCGGATGAATGACTGCCTGTAACCACATTATTCTGACATACAAAACAATGTTCCTGTGCAGTCATAAAATAGCTGCATAAAAATGATAAAAAACACAAGATAAATAATTTTTTCTCCATTGCTATAGATCCTGCATATTCTTGTCCAAAACGGACACACTTTCCTGCTGAAAACGGACACACTTTCCTGCTGAAAACGGACAGCAATTCCTGAGCAAAACGGACACGGATTCTTGCTGAAAACGGACACTT
>PWJZ01000068.1 GCA_003559855.1 Bacteroidales bacterium | reverse complement strand
TTTGATAAAAATGACAGCTGTATAACTTTAAAAATCAATACGTTGCAAAAAGTTAAGAAATGTCAATTTTTGAAGACTTTCAACCTATTGTATATGAATTAGTTATGAGTTTTGTGAAACCTTATATTGTGAATAATGCGGGTTAGTATATAATGGCGTATTGTTCAAAATGTGCAAAAACCTTATTGGACTTTATACATTTCTCAACTCCAACCTTAATAGCAAGATGCAACAACACAACAGTTAAACCTTATTACCTTATGTCTTGGGCTAACCATTACAAAATAAGGTAATAAGGTTGGAGTATTATATTTTGTATACCTGCTATGAAGGTTCATGTTCTTTATTTGATAAGGTATTAATAAGGTTTGCCCGCCAGATTTGTGAAGGAACATCACAAATGTTAAATAAACAGTAGAACAATATTTTTTTAATACTTTTGTGTTTTTAAGAAACGCTTAACAGGTTAAATGGGTTTAATAGACTTAGGGATTTTTGCTTTATACATGCTTGGTGTTATTGGGATTGGGGTCTATTTTCTGATAAAAAACAAAGGTGTAGATGATTATTATGTTGGTGGCAGGAATATCGGGAGTTGGCATGTTGGGTTATCTGTGGTAGCAACTGATGTAGGGGGCGGATTTTCAATAGGGCTTGGCGGATTAGGATTTATAATGGGTATTGCAGGTTCGTGGATGCTTTTCACGGGTTTGGTGGGAGCCTGGCTTAGTGCTGTAATATTAATTCCTCAGGTAAAAAGAATCGATCAGTTAAAAAAGTTTCATACATTCCCTCAGATTTTAGGTCATTTATTTACGCCTCGTGTTGCTTTGCTTGCCGGAATAATATCGGCGATCGGTTATCTGGGATTTACCAGTTCGCAGGTGCTGGCAGGTGCCATTCTGGCTGAAGCCACATTCACTCCAGTGCTTGACAGACAAACCGCACTTATCATTATGGGCATTATCGTGATTGTTTATACTTCTATGGGTGGTATCAAAGCCGTTATATATACAGATACCATACAGTGGATAATACTGATATCGGGTCTGGTCTTTATAGGTATCCCGATTGCCTATTTCAGCGTTGGCGGAATAACCGGCATACGTGAAGTGTTGCCTCCTGAGTTCTTCAGCCTGGCAAATGTAAGCTGGCAACAGTTGCTCAACTGGGCTATTACAATTATACCCATCTGGTTTGTGGGTATGACCCTCTATCAACGTATATATGCTACAAGAAGCAAAAAACAGGCTCAAAAAGCCTGGTTCATTGCAGGTTTTTTCGAATGGCCCATAATGGCGTTTATGGGTGTACTGCTTGGTCTGTTTGCAAGAGTAGCCCTTTTACAAGGACAGTTTGAATACTTAGGTTATGAATCATTAATCGATATTGATGAAGAAATGGGACTGCCTTTGCTACTAAGAACAGCTCTACCGGTGGGTTTTATGGGATTGATGATGGCAGCCTACTTTTCGGCAATAATGTCAACAGCCGACAGTTGCCTTGTAGCATCTTCGGGAAATTTTATCACTGACATCATTAACAAATGGTTCAAAACACCAGACAGCAGAAGAGGATTTCTCTGGTTTTCACAGGTAGTAACATTAATATTAGGTACGATAGCATTAATCCTGGCATCTTATATGCCTACCGTACTCGAACTTATGTTGTATTCATACGCCTTCATGGTATCGGGTCTATTTGTGCCGGTAATAGGCGGCCTGTTTCTGAAAAATGCATCATCTCTTGCTGCTTTCTGGTCGATGCTGCTTGGAGGCGGAACCACTATTACACTGATAATTCTTAACCTTGACCTGCCGCTGGGGCTTGACCCGATAATTTTCGGAATATCCCTCTCTGCAATTTCTTTTGTGTTAATTAATTTTTTCCCTTTATGGTTTAATAAAAAAATCAAATAAAAATTATGGAATATAACATTTATACCCCGGAACAACTTTTAACGGACGATGAAAAGAAGGAAACAGCCGATTTTTTATATGAGCATCTTGACCAATTCGGCGATCAGTACAAGTATATTATGAAATGTATAAATTTTGCGCTTGATGATAAGGACAAATTTGGCGGATTCATCATTACAGCCAAAGACTCCGGCAATATTGTCGGTGCAGTTGTTGTAAACAAAACAGGAATGGGTGGTTATATACCCGACAATATTCTTGTTTATATTGCTGTACACAAGGATTACCGGGGGAAAGGGCTTGGTAAAATATTGATGCAAAAAACCTTTGACCAGGCAGATGGCGATATTAAACTGCATGTTGAACCCGAAAATCCTGCAAGGTATCTCTATGAAAAGCTTGGTTTTACGAGTAAATATTTGGAAATGCGACGAACACAACAATAGACAAAATGTCAGAAATAGTATTAAACAAAAAAAGTCTTGCCAAAAACTTCGAGTTTTTGCAAAATCTATTCGAAAAAAACAACATAGAATGGGGTATGGTCACAAAGCTTCTTTGCGGCAACAACCAGTTTTTGCAGGAAATCATCCGGCTTGGCTGCCGCGAAATGCTGGATTCGCGCATAAGCAATCTGAAAAAGATCAAGATGATAGATCCTGCGGTGCGTACAATTTATATAAAACCACCGCCACACAGGAGCTTAAGGAGTGTGGTTAAATATGCCGATGTAAGTTTCAACACAGATTATGCCACTATGAAACTGCTCTCGGAAGAAGCGCACAGACAAAACAAGATTCACCAGGTGATCATCATGATTGAAATGGGCGATTTACGCGAAGGTGTAATGGGTGAAAACCTGGTCAATTTTTATGAAAAGGTTTTTGAACTTCCCAACATCGAAATCATTGGTCTTGGAACAAACCTTAGCTGCCTTTACGGCGTCATGCCTTCACCTGACAAGCTGATCCAGCTGACCCTCTATAAACAGATCATTGAAATAAAATTCAATAAAAAAATACCTTTTATTTCGGGTGGAACATCGGTAACGATACCCATGCTCCTTAAGAAACAACTTCCAAAACATATTAATCATTTCAGGATCGGCGAAACCTTGTATTTTGGCAATAACCTGATTACAGGCAAAAAATTAAAAGGCATGCGCGACGATGTTTTCTCTTTTTATGCCGAAATAATTGAGCTTATTGAAAAACCACTCGTACCGGAAGGCGATTTTGGTGAAAATCCATCAGGCGAAAAATATGAAGTTGACCCTAAAGACTACGGGAAAAAAGCATGGCGTGCGCTTTTGGATGTCGGACTGCTCGAACTGTCACCCGATTTTCTCGAACCATTCGATAAAAACATAAAAATGGCCGGCGGCAGCTCAGATATGCTTGTCATTGACCTGGGCAAAAACCCGAAAAACTACAAGGTAGGAAACTACTTAAAATTCAAACTCAAATACATGGGTGCATTGGGCCTGTTTAACTCTGATTACGTCAGCAAAAAAATCAAATAATAAAGCCTCCAAATACTCTACCTTATCCTGCCGGAAGAACGAATCAGAGCCTCATCCCTTCGAATAGCCCTGTTGGCAAGAAATATCAAAATTATTGAAACAAAGGGGAAAAAAATACCAATACCTTCACGATAATCTATCTCTGCCAATAATTGTGCCTTCACAAAATCTATGTAAACAAACGATAAGACTATCAATGTTAAAAGCAGTAAAATATTCATTCTGCCCAAACGTATCTGTAATACACGCTTTTTGTATTTAAATGTGGCTATTATCGTAATAACCATAATTGCAAAAGCCAACAAAACCAATGCAACTTGAAATAATCCAACATTCAATTTTTCGTCAATTTCAGCTTCAATAACTTTTAATTCTTCTCCAATTGCAACTTCAGCAACTTTTAATTCGTATGGTTTTATTGATATTGAAACATCATCCAAAACAACTGTAGCCGTTGGAAACATCAAATACAAAAAACAAAAAACAAATGCCAAAAACAAATAAACAGTTTGAATTCTTTGCAGCATAATATTTAAATTTTATTAAAAAATATTTTTAAAAAGATTCAATAATCAGAACAAATATAATATATAATATGAAATACATACAATAAAAAATCGCTTATTTTGTTATAATCCGGTTAATTATCATAAACTATACTCGAGGGTGACAGGTTTACCCCGTTAAATAACATAGGTAATATATTATGCAAGGTTGTAACGTTGGTTCGATGTTGATCAAAACAACAATAATTTTAAAATAGTTTATATTTAACGGGGTGAACGGGTGACAAGTGGTGCGCTCTATGAGGGTGAGAGGGTAAGAAAATGAGAGGTAATCGGTATTCAGTATTGAATTCGTAATTCGTATATTCGCAACAAATTCGTAATTCGATACATTTAAATTTTAAGAATAATTCAGATTAAATAAATCATTATTATTTTTCTTTAATAAAAAAAATATTTTTTTTATTTAAAACAAATCGTTATATTTGCAACGCAATTCCTGCAAAATAACACATTTCTTTGCCTTTATAAATTGCAATAAACAATCATTTATTATTTTTTAAACAAGGAACTTTCGGGAATAAACAGGTTATAACGGGTTCATTTTTCAATTGAAGAATAAATCATTTTAATAAATAATTCCTTATTAATAACAAAAACATAATTAGTTTTTATATGTATGACATTGTTGAACTTAACAGCAAGCTCCTCACGGAATTGAGGGAGATAGCCAAGGAGTTGAATCTCCGCAAGGTAGAATCTTATAAAAAGCAGGATTTGATTTATAAAATTCTTGATGCACAAGCTCTGAATCCATCCAATAAAAAGGATAGCGGGCAAAAAGGCGACGCCAGGTCTGACCGTAGCAAAAATAAGGCATCGGATAAAAAAGAGGAAAAGTCTGCTGATGCTGATAGTCGGACAAAAAAACAACAAAAATCTTCCGCAGGAAGAAAAAAAGCACCAACTGATGAAGAAAAGTCGCGGGCGACTAAAAAACATCAAGGTAAATCAGATCAAAGCAAAACTGCCGGCAGCGGTTCTTCTGGCGGAAAAGACAAATCATTGGCAGAAGAAACATTAATAGCTGATTCTACCAGCTTGTTCGATGAGAATGAAGAAATACCAATGGAAAAGACTGAACAAGCACCTCCTGTTGAATCAAAGCCAAAAGAAAAGGAACCACACTACAGGCAGAAATACGACAAGCGTGGTGAGCCTACCTACGAATTTGACGGTATTATAACTGCCGAGGGGGTATTGGAAATAATGCCCGACGGATATGGCTTTTTGCGTTCATCTGATTATAATTATCTTAACTCACCTGACGATATATACGTATCGCAATCACAGATAAAGCTGTTCGGGCTTAAAACCGGTGATACTGTCAGTGGTGGCATCAGACCACCAAAGGAAAACGAGAAGTATTTTCCGCTTATAAAAGTTGAGAAAATCAACGGCAGGGAAACGTATGAAGTGCGCGACCGTGTTCCTTTCGACTACCTTGTTCCTTTATTCCCAGACGAAAAATTCGATCTTACCAATCATCCCAATGCCAATATTTCTACACGAACTATAGACATGTTCGCCCCTATAGGTAAAGGGCAACGCGGGTTGATTGTTGCCCAGCCTAAAACAGGAAAAACCATTCTGTTGCAGGATATTGCCAACGCCATTGCAGCCAATCATCACGAAGTATATCTTATTGTTCTGCTCATTGATGAACGTCCTGAGGAGGTTACAGAAATGGCAAGGAATGTAAACGGCGAAGTAATATCTTCTACTTTCGACGAACCTGCCGAACGGCACGTAAAAGTAGCAAATATTGTACTGGAAAAAGCAAAGCGAATGGTAGAATGTGGTCACGATGTGGTTATACTGCTTGACTCCATCACAAGGCTTGCAAGAGCTTTCAACACTGTTGCACCAGCTTCAGGCAAAGTCCTTTCGGGTGGTGTTGATGCCAACGCCCTGCATAAACCGAAAAGATTCTTCGGCGCCGCAAGAAACATCGAAAAAGGCGGCTCGCTCTCAATTATTGCAACAGCACTGATAGATACCGGCTCGAAAATGGACGAAGTAATATTTGAAGAGTTTAAAGGAACCGGCAATATGGAGCTTCAGCTCGACAGAAGATTATCAAACAAAAGGATATTCCCCTCAATTGATATTATTGCTTCCGGTACAAGACGTGAAGACCTTCTGATCAATAAGGACATTTTAAACCGTATATGGGTTCTGAGAAAATTCATAGCTGATATGACACCGCTGGAAGCTATGGACTTCCTGCTTGAAAAACTGCGGGTAACAAAATCAAATGAAGAGTTTCTGATGTCAATGAATGGATAGGCCGAAGGCAGAGAAAGCATAGAGCACATAGTTTTCAAATAGAAATATACATACAGAAACTTTATGTGCCCTATATACCTATGTGGTTCAAGCAGCGGAATATTTTATATATAATCCATTTTCTTAACCTGACGGCTTCGCCCAGTATCCCATATTCTTTAACTATATTATAAAGCCTGGCTTATCAAAAATGTTGCAGCAAATGCAACTATAGCATATAATTCGGGAAAAACAGCAAGTATCAGTGTATTTCCAAATACATTATGCCCTGAACCTATTGCAGCGATACCATTTGCACACACCTGTCCCTGACGAATGCCCGACAACAACCCCACAAACCCAAGTGCCAAACCCGCACCGAAAATAGCTGCAGCCTGTGTCCAGGTAATCTCGGGAACTAAAAACCTGGCTAATATAAAATAACCCATGAAGCCATAAAGACCCTGAGTGCCGGGAAGTGCACTCAATACAAGATAATTACCAAAGGCTTCATTATTCTTCTTCAATGCACCAACCGATGCATTACCGCCCATGGAAGTCCCGAATGCACTCCCTATACCGGCTAAACCTACCATAAGACCAACACCAATGTAAGCTAAAATAATTGCATCCATAATCATTAATGTTTATAGTTTTAAGTAATAAATTAAATTTATATCCATGGTTAAAATCAATGATCAAATAAATAAAGCATCAAATAACAAATTTCAAATTTCAAATAATATCCAATCTATCAATTATCAAATTTGAAAAGATCATAAATTTATAAGTTTGTAATTTCAAATTTTGTATTTGTAATTTATTTGTTATTTTCATTACATCTTTCTAAACGGGTTATACTGCTTTCCACCGCCGGTAAAACCGGCATTTTTATAAAATTCAACAAATGTCAAACGCATAGGATGCACAAATGAGCCCAGCCCCGACATGAACAAGTTAATGCTATGACCGATCAACAAAATTATAACCATCACAATTATACTTACAACCGGTATACTGCCACTCATTGACACAGCAAGGCTGTTGAACACGTATCCCAATATGGCGCTCGATATTCCCAATGCAAAAAGCCTTATATATGAAAGCAAATCACCCAAAACACCGGTTACCATATTGTAAGTATTCCACAAACCTGCACCTATATTGACAAAAACATTTCTTTTAGGATGGTTTAGCAAAAAAATAAATAACCCACTGATGCCCAAAACAATATAAAGCACAACATTTATGGTTCCGGCCGGAAGCCCGGTAAAATTGCTCAACACATAAACAATTCCGCCTCCAATTATCAATACTATCCAGCCAAAAGTGCTTAAAGCAAATTTCCAGCCCATTTGAATAGTTTCATTGATGAATTTAAGAAACAAGCCAAACACTATCTGTAATCCACCAAGGATCAGTGAAAGATTAAACAGCTGCTCATTAATATTAGTGCCGCGTGCTTCCATGTAGGTATTAAGCGAACCATATACCGGCAACTTTGTAGCATAAAGGTCAATTCCGAAAAATGTGCCGCTTATCAGACCAAAGAAGAATGTTGACACTCCCAGGTAAAAAATAAGCATCATCACATTTTTCAATTCCTTTTTTATTTTTTTCCTGGCAACCATTGCCACGGTGGCCATAAGAATACCATATCCCGTGTCACCAAGGCAAAAACCGAAAAACAACATATAAAATGGCGCAAAGAACGGGGTTAAGTCAAGCTCATTATATTTAGGCAATGAATAAAGCTCTCCAAGCATTTCAAATTTCTCCGAGAACTTTTTATTTTTAAGCAACACAGGCACTTTTTCATTTTCCGGATCTGGCTTGGATTTCAGGTAGAGTATTTTTTCCTTTTCAAGGTACTTATTAAGATCACCGGCTTTGTGTTCAGGCACCCAACCCTCTATTATCATTACTTTCTCGTCGGCTTCCCTAAGCGTATTTTCCCAAACCTTTTCATATTCGGTGGTCATCCACACTTCTTTACGATAATCTTCCAAAGCTTTAATACCATGAGCTGCAAGCTTATTAAACTCTTTTTCGATTTTGCGAATATCCTCTTCAAGTTTTTTTTCATAATATTCGAGCTCCGAAACGGGTTTTTCAAGTGCTTTCACTTCTTCAGCATCCAGCTCTAATGACTCATCGTCACGCTCCACAACGACAAAATAGATACTTCCCGCATGCCTGCCAATAACCTTAACAGGGTATTCATATTCCCATGCCTCATCATAGCGCTTTGCAGAGCATGTATAAAATCTGAGCCTAATACCCTTTTCGCTGAGCTTCTCAAGAGTTTCAACAGAAAAATCACCCCATGGTCTTACATGGCTTATCTCCTTTTGCAAGGTGTTTAACTGCTGCATCTTCTCTTCCTGTTCGTCACGCAACCTGTTTACCGTTTCAAAAACTTCCTTCCCGTTGGATAATGTTTGCTTTTTTTGTTCTACACCCCGTTTTTCCAGAAATTTGATCGTTGTGGTTATCTGTTTAACAAGGTCAATCTTCTCTCTTATTTCCTCCGAAACCTCATCTTTCTTTTCTATAACATCAACAACTCCCAGATCACCGATATCATCGATAAACCTTTCATAATCGCCATGATAGACCAAAAACGAGTATTTTAACATTGGTAAAATCATGCTGCATCCTCCATTTGTTGTTGTTCAAGGCGTGCTTTTACTATTTTTTGTGATGCTTTCGACAGGTTTTCCTCGTCTTCAAGGAAACGCTTTATCTTCCTTATTGCATCTTCAAATCCCGGTATCTGTACCTTTTCATATAAATTAACCTTTTGAGTAGTCTTTTTTCTTGCATAATCAAGCAATTCCATTTTCCTTATAAAGACTTCCCTTTCAATAGCTATTTTTGCCAGTTGCTTAACAATGGCAATGCCATCAAGATACCATGCAGGTTTATTGAAAACACTGAACTCAGCCACATCAAACTTCACATCATCAAGAACAGGGGTTTTGACGCCTGCAATTTTTTTCACTGAAAGATCTATATCTTCTATTTTAACAAGGTTATTGTCAAACTCTTCCCACAAATCCATTGCTTTCCTATAGGCATTCATTTTTTCTTCAAGCTTTTTGTCAAGTTTCCCGGCTTCGTCTTTTGCTTTTTTCACTTCGAGGCGCAATGCCATCTCCTTGTTCTGGAGCGTCGGCAAAGCCCTTAGCCTTATCTTGAGTTGCTTATCAAGAGCTTGTAACGCTGTTTTATTATATTGAAATTTTATCGCCATATTTTACGGGGCAATTTTTTTCTTTCAAAGCTTAATTTTTCTTCCAGTATTTAACGACATACTCTTGTTTCATGCCAACCTCTTCGGGTGAGAAGTATTTGGCAAACAACAGGTAAGCGGTTTCAAGCATTTCTTCCATCTCTATATTTACATCAATAGCCAATAGTTTTTCTGAATATGCTTTGGCAAACTCAAGAGTCCTTTCGTCGTAATCGGTCAGATCGAACCCGTTTTCGAGTTTTGTTTTTGCATTGGCAGCGTCAGCGTAGAGGCGCACGGCAGCATTCATTACCTGCGGGTGGTCTTCACGTGTCTTTTTGCCTATAACCAACTGTTTAAGACGCGAAAGGCTTCTGAACGGATCAACAATAACTTTTCCAATGTCGGTATCTTTTCTTAAAAAAAGCTGTCCTTCAGTGATATAACCGGTATTATCCGGTATAGCGTGGGTTATATCGCCGCCCGAGAGAGTAGTAACGGCAACTATGGTGATAGATCCTCCGTCGGGAAACTGTACTGCCTTTTCATATAGTTTTGCAAGGTCAGAATACAGGGATCCCGGCATGCTGTCTTTCGATGGTATTTGGTCCATCCTGTTGGAAACAATACTGAGTGCATCCGAATAAAGTGTCATATCCGTCAGCAGCACAAGCACTTTTTCGTTTTTCTCCACTGCAAAGTACTCGGCAGCAGAAAGCGCCATGTCGGGCACCAACAATCTTTCTACAGGAGGATTTTCGGTGGTGTTTATGAATCCTACTATTCTGTCGAGTGCACCTGCATTGTCAAACACATTCTTAAAAAACAGGTAGTCATCATTGGTAAGCCCCATGCCTGCCAATATAATCTTATCGGCTTTGGCACGTAAAGCAACCATGGCCATTACCTGATTAAAGGGTTGATCGGGGTCGGCAAAAAAAGGTATTTTTTGCCCCGTCACCAGCGAGTTATTCAGGTCAATACCTGCAATGCCGGTAGGAATGAATTCCGACGGCTGCTTTCTCCTTACCGGGTTTACTGATGGCGCACCGATCTCTGTCTCTTTACCCATGATCTCCCTGCTGCCCTCCATAGGCCTGCCAAAAGCATCGAAAAACCTGCCTGTAAGATCATCACCTACCTTTAAAACCGGAGCAGTGCCGGCAAATACTACTTCGGCGTCGGTAGCAATTCCCTCAGTACCCTGGAATACCTGCAATGTGACAATGTCGTCTATGATCTTGACCACCTGTGCAGGTCGACCATCAACAATTGCCAGCTCCTCATTACCCACCCCCGTGGCACGAAGAGAAATAGTGGCTTTGGTAAGCTGAAACAGCTTGGTATATATCCTTTGAAATGCTCTTGTATCTTGTTCCATCACTGAGTAATATTTTCCTGTTTATCTTTTATTTTATTTCTATATTTCGCTTTTCAATTATTGTTGCCTGTAATTTTCTCAACTCCCATATTAATTTAATAACAACCTTAAATTGTTTGTCTTTAAACTTTTTCTCTTTCCCTTATTTCTGTTCTTCTTTTTGTTCTTCTGACTTTTTCGTTTCAGGCTTCTTCTCCTCATCAAAAGTTTCCTTATCCTCCGTTTTATCAACACGCCTTTCTTTTAAAGTTTTTTCAACAGCTTTCTCAAACTTTACGAAGTCGTCTGACTTGAATTCAGAATAATTCATTTGCTTATACAAGTTTATTACTTTTTTAAAGTAGGCGCTAACCTCTTCAAACTCATCAAATTCAAAATCCATTTTACATGTATCCACTACTTTTTTAAGCATATGGCTTTGTCTTTCAAAAGAAGAGGAAGCATCAGTTTTATCGAAAGCATCCTGTTGCAGGATCACGAAGTCGATCAGTTCAGCTTTCCAGTGTATGATGTGATAATCAATAGGGACGCCATCATCACCGAGGATATTAATCTGTTCGAAAGTTTCTTTACCCCTCAGCAAAGTATCTTTGGCAAAATGGACATTATCGGTCCATTTACTGTCGATATTTTCGTTAAGGTATTCTACAATTTCGGGGTATTCGAGGTATTTAGAATAGCTTTCTATTGAGTCGATAGCAGGATATCTTTTACTGTCGGCGCGTTGTTGCGACAATGCATAGAAGCATCTGGCCGCTTTTTTTGTTGACTCGGTTACGGGCTCTTTCAGGTTACCACCTGCTGGAGAAACAGTACCAATAAATGTAATTGAGCCTGTTTTGCCATTATTAAGGTACACAAATCCTGCCCTTGAATAGAAGTTTGATATAATTGCGGGCAGGTCCATGGGATATCCGTCGGGTCCGGGCAGCTCTTCCATTCTGTTAGACATTTCCCTGAGTGCCTGAGCCCATCTTGAGGTAGAGTCGGCCAGGAGTATTACCCTCAATCCCATCGCCCTGTAGTATTCGGCGATGGTCATGGCAGTATATACCGACGCTTCACGGGCTGCCACAGGCATGTTAGATGTATTGGCTATAATAGTGGTACGCTCCATAAGCTTCCTGCCGCTGCGCGGATCATCCAGCTCGGGAAACTCCGTGAAGATCTCAACCACCTCATTGGCACGCTCACCACAAGCAGCAATAACAACAAGATCCGCCTCGGCATTTTTGGAAAGATTGTGTTGCAAAACAGTCTTTCCCGACCCGAAAGGACCGGGAATAAAACCCGTGCCACCTTCTGCCATAGGGTTTAAAGTATCTATTACACGAATCCCCGTTTCAAAGATCTTAAATGGCCTCGGTTTGTTCTTATATGCTTTGACAGGCAATTTTACAGGCCATTTCTGAATCATTGAAACCTTATGATCCTTGCCATCAGCATCGGTAAACACAGCTATTGTGTCTTCAATCTTAAACTTACCCTTCTTTTCAATTGATTTGACCTTGTATTGACCATTAAACTTAAAAGGAACCATGATCTTATGAGGTATCCAGTTTTCGGTAACCTCGCCAAGCCAATCACCGGCTTGTGCAGTATCACCTTTTTTTGCCAGAGGTTTAAACTCATATTCGTTTTCCAGATCAAGCGGATTAGTATATTCGCCTCTTTTAAGGAATATCCCTTCCATTTTATTCAGGTCATTCTGCAATCCGTCAAAGTTTTTGGACAGTATACCTGGGCCGAGTGCAACCTCAAGCATGTGCCCGGCAAATTCAACTTCCGTACCCACTTTTAATCCGCGAGTGCTTTCAAAAACCTGTATGTAAGCTTTTTTGCCAAGTATTTTAATGACTTCCGACATTAAACGCTCTTGCCCATGCTTAATATAACATATCTCATTTTGAGCAACCCTTCCCTCAGTTTCTACAATTACAAGATTGGCAATAATTCCGGTTATCTTACCCTTTGTATTCATAAACGTTTCCAATTATTATTTCTTAAATGATTCCGGTAGTTCATAACTCTTCTGTAATTCTTCAATCAGCTTTTTGAACATTTCCCTGCCTTGCTCTTTATCCAGCAACAGCCAACGTTCCACCATAAACGTTTTTAGCACGAAGGCCAAAATACGCTCTACTGTGAAGTAATCAAAAAATATATGTTCGTCAAGAATGTTCCATAAAAACTTATCAATAGCAAGCTCCCTTTCCTGAACGTCTTCCGTTTTTCCGATATTTATAATATCTTCGGCATAATCAAGCTTACTGGCAAGACCGAAATCACGGGCATGACTTTTTCTTACAGCCTCCGCAACTTCGTTATCACCAATAATATGATGCTCGGGATTAAGGTTATATTTCCTGCAATTCAACCCCGTAAGAATATTACGGATATTCATCTGAAGCTCATACCACCACCTGATAAAATCATTGCTATCGCTTAGCATTTCATTATAGAATAAATACGTAAGCTCATTTTCTGAACTTATCTCTGGATAAACAGGCTCCTTTTCCTTAAAAGCATTAATAAATTTAACCATGTAATCAGGCAGTAAAGATGGCTCTTTTATTTGCTCCTCAAGAAATTCATTTGATAAATTTCCTTTCTCATTAAAAGGTGCTTCGGTTTTTTGTAAAATGTTTAGCAAATTTATGTTATCATAAGGCAAAAACAATTTCTCAACCAACGCATAATCATTCTTGTGTAATTCATGCCTGAGATAATCCTTCAGATCTTGCTGGCCAAGAATAAGCTTATGAGTATCCAGCTCAATATCCTGAAGCCCTGCAACCAAACAATAGTAATTTCTTTTAATTCTTCCGAACATAAGTTTTTAAAGTAACGGATAACGAGTATCGGATAAAAGGCACCTCAGCTACTCATACCCATCATATTTTTTTACATTATATAAATACGTTCTTACCAATTACTTTGAATTTAATTTTAACACTGACAGGTAACGAGCAACAGGTAACGGGTGAAGTATTATAAATGATAAGTGATGAACAACCAATACCCATCACTCGTTACCAGTTACCCGTCGCTCTTGTAAAGCATTTCAATCAGGCGCGGCCTGAGAAAAATCTTGAAAAAATTCTCAAAATCCTTATCAGTAAAAGATATGAGATAGCTGCCATCTTTGGGACCTATCCTGAAGCCGCTTTTTACCTTTTCCGAAAATTCAATTTCCAAACCCTTATCAAGCAACTTTTTAGCCTTTGATTCAAAAAATTTCTCAAATTCTTTTTGTTGTTTTTCAGGTAATAACACTTTCAGATCCACCCTGGATTCGCTATCAGAACTCCATTTTTTCACAACCGTAAGTATTAAATTTTTCGTAAAATCCTTATCATCAAAAGCTTCTTTTGTTTTGGATTCAACAACCTTCATCTCAATAAGATTCGCAATTCGCTGTTTCAATTCAGATACAGCCTGTTTGGAAGCCAGTTGCAACTCGTTAAGCCCATTGTTTCTAATTTCTTCCGATTTCTTTTCAGCTTCCTTTATTATTTTATCAGCCTCTTTTTTCGCTTTTGAAATCATATCATCAGCCTTTTTTTTGGCTTCTTTGACGATTTTTTTTGACTCTTCATTTGCTTTATCAATACCCTCCTGATAAAGTTTTTCGGTTAGTTCCTGAAGTTTCTTCTGCATTTCTGCTAATTTTTTTATTCAATTTAAATTATATTAATAATGTTGCATCTTTATTAAAAAACAGGAAATCAACCCTGTCACAAATTCCCTTTTTCTTTATTTAATATAATTAGCTTGATTATTTTATTATGAAACCCGCATACACTAACAATCACAAAAAGTAATGAACTTAGCGAACTTAGCTGAGCGGTAACATGAACAATATGAGCAACCAATCTCGCCACCCAGGTGAGTAAAAAGGCATGAGGGTTCCATGAATAAAAAATTAACCAATATATATTATAAAGTATCAAAGCTTTAAACACATTTTATTCGAACAAAGCAAAACCTGAAATTCTAAAATGTATTATAAAAAATCACAAACTCCAAAACACAAATGGCAACCTGGCCCGCTATACCCGGTAGAGTTTTGATTATTATTATTTATTAAATTTCAATTTAGAAATTTAAGTAAATATAAATCATAATACCGGCTATGAAAAACCTGTTATAAAATGATATTACGATTTGAGAAAAATCATTGCGAAATTAAAAAAAATAGACAAACAAAACTTTTTGTTAATAAATAATAAAACATACCGTTAAAAAAATATTGCTTTAAAGCCAAAAAGAGTGTTTATTTTTCAAATTTTCAACCTAATTCCTTTTTAAAACGGGAACTCATCATCTTCATGTTCGAGAGGTCCGTTGTCATCTTCTACGGGTTTGGCTTTTTTATGTATAATGTTACTTTCAACGTAAATTGCTTTATATGGTTCAGTGGGGCATGCATATTCGCATGCACCGCAACCTATGCAGAGTTCGGGTGTAACTGCCGGCAAGAACAGACCGTTATAAGGGATCATCTGTACTGCTTTGGTGGGGCAATGCTCCGAGCAGGCGCCGCAGTCGGTGCCATCAACAATTACTATACAGCTTTCCGGTATGAATTTTGCCACACCTATCTGCACGACAAGCTTTTGTTCATATGACAGTTTAGTAATAGCGCCGGTTGGGCATATTTCGGTGCATCGTATGCAATCATAATTACAGAAACTTTTGTGGTAATCCATTTTGGGCTGCATAAAACCTTCCAGACCATATTCGAAAAAAGACGGGACGATAACATTGGTAGGGCAGGCACTTACGCATAGATAGCAGGCAATACACTTAGAGGTAAAATGATCATAGCCTAAGGTGCCGGGAGGTGTAACCGGGTAGGCTGTTCCTGTGGGAATTGCACCGGCTCCGCTGCCACTGACGGCAAACAACCTGCTACTGCCAATTACCGGAACGGCAAGCGCTGCCGAAGCAATGGCTTTCAGAAAATTCCTCCTGTCATCCGGCCGTTCGTTTTTTGCAGGCCTGGCAGCAAGTGCCGCAGTTTTAAACCTGTATTCGTAATACATTCCATCATTAGGACAAGATGCAAAACAATTGAAACAGCTCACACACCGACCCTGATCAACGCTCTTGTTTCTGCCATCTATGCATTGAGCCTTGCATACCAGCTCGCATTGCATGCATTGAGTGCAGGCTTCACTATGAAAACCGATCCTGAAAACTGACATTTCCGACACAATACCCAAAGCAGCACCAACAGGACATATGGTATTGCAAAATAACCTGCCACGCAAAACTGCCATTATCAATACAACCAAAAAAACCACTGAAGATAACAACACTACATACAACGGAACAGTCTTAACCTCCATTGGATTTAGACTATAAATATGAAAATTCTCCAATATCATATTTGCCGTGTTGTTTATCAAAAAAAACAACGGCTGAAAAAAAGTTACCGATATCTTGCCGAAATTACTGTAAGGGTCAAGCAAATTGATGAAAAACAAACTTCCAAAAACCCACAACAATATAGTAACAGCTAAAATACCATATCTTAAAAACCGGTTTGAAAATTTGCTGTAGTTAAATTTCCGCTTTTTGCGGGGCTTGAACTTTCCGGACAAATTTATAATAATGTCCTGCAAAGTGCCCAGCGGACACAATGTAGAACAATAAACCCTCCCAAAAAACAATGTGATCAAAATGACCAATAAAAATCCCAACCCTGTAAAAGCAAAGAAAAATGTGAAAAACCTTAACAAAGAAGGAAAAAACTGCAGACGCAAAAAAACTTTTGATACCGCATCGGTAAAAGGATTGCTAAAATCAAGAAAAAGCATAAGAATAAATAAAAATATGATAAGTGAAACGGCAATCCTTATTTTCCTCAAATGGCGAAGTCTCATTTTTATGTTTTAAATATCAGAAATAATATTTTTGAATAATTAATCCGAAATTACGATATTTGCAAATTAATGCAACTATAGCCTAAAAATAAAATATTTTATAATCTTTTTTTTAACCATCGCATATTCAAATGAAAGAAAAAGACAAAAAAGAAAAGAGTTTTTTCAGCAAGCTTCATGATAAATACAGACTGGTAGTAATGAATGATGATACTTTTGAAAAAAAGTTGTCATTCCGGTTAACGCGTTTAAATGTATTTGTTTTTTTCGGCACTTTCAGTATTTTTTTAATAATAGCCACCATATATCTGATTGCATTCACACCTTTACGCGAATATATTCCCGGATATGCAGATTTTAACACGCGGAAAGTGTTGCGGGAATTAATGATAAAGACAGATTCTCTTGAGAATGAATTAAACCGAAAGGAATTATACATTTACAATATTCGCAACATTATCAAGGGTAATGATCCGGTAGTAGAATATCCTGACAGCGTGGAGAAAAAAACCGATTTCACTATTGAAAAGCTTCCCCGTTCGAGGGAAGATTCTCTGCTTCGTGCTGAAATAGAAAGCCAGGTACAATATAACCGTTGGATCACCGAAGAAACATCATCACGTAAAAACATGACATTTCTGTTCCCACCTATCAACGGTATAATAACGAATTATTTCAATCCTGCCGAAGACCATTACGGTATTGATATAGTTGCCGACAAAAACGAACCGATAAAGGCAACTCTTGACGGCACAGTAATTTTTTCAAACTGGACTCTTGAGACCGGGTATACCATCGGCATACAGCATGCCAATAATCTTATATCAATATACAAGCATAACAGCGCACTTTTAAAAAAGGAAGGAAGCCCGGTGAAAGCCGGTGAAGCAATAGCAATAATCGGGAAAACCGGGTTTTTGTCAACCGGCACCCATCTTCATTTCGAACTGTGGCTTGACGGCAGACCGGTTAACCCTTTGGATTATATTGCTTTCAACTGAAACACATTTCTTACATAATATAAAATCATATTATTTAATTAAATCAACAGCAGGTTATCAGGATTGAAAAAACAGATTGCTATTTTAGGTTCTACAGGTTCGATAGGCACTCAGGCCCTTGAAGTTATTCGTAGTAACCCGGAATATTTTACGGTTGAGGTTATTTCCGCCCAAAACAATTACACTCAACTGATACGGCAAGCTCTCGAGTTCCGGCCCAATGCTGTGGTTATCGGCAATAAAAAACACTACCCGCATATAAAGAAAGATTTAAGCACTTCCGGTATCAAGGTTTTTGCCGGCGAAGACGCATTATCGCAAGTAGTCGAATTTGATAATATAGACCTTGTTCTAACGGCAATGGTAGGATTTTCAGGGCTTAAGCCGACACTGAACGCAATAAAACATAAAAAACAAATAGCCCTTGCAAACAAAGAAACCCTGGTTGTAGCAGGTGATCTGATAACAAAACTTGCCGTCGAAAACAATGTCACCATATATCCCGTTGATTCAGAACATTCCGCTATTTTCCAATGTATCGAGGGAGAATACGGCAACCCTATAGAATGTGTCTATCTGACTGCCAGCGGCGGCCCTTTCAGAGGTAAAAACAAAAAATATCTTCAGGATGCAACCAAGGAGGCGGCACTTAAACATCCCAACTGGAACATGGGCAATAAAATAACCGTCGATTCAGCTTCATTAATGAACAAAGGACTGGAAGTTATTGAAGCCAAATGGCTCTTTTCACTGAAACCTTCACAAATTAAAGTGATTGTCCATCCACAATCAATAATACACTCTATAGTACAATTTGAAGACGGATCAATGAAAGCTCAAATGGGACTGCCTGATATGAAAATTCCATTACAATACGCCCTGACACATCCCGCAAGACTGAAGTCCGGTTTTCCCAGATTCAACTTTGCAGACTATCCGGCATTGACATTCGAACAACCCGATACCAAAACCTTCCGCAATCTTAAGCTTGCCTACATGGCTCTTGAAAAGGAAGGCAACATGCCCTGTACACTCAATGCTGCAAACGAAATAGCAGTATATGCTTTTTTAAATGACAAAATAAACTTTTTGCAAATATCAGACGTTATTGAGTATTGTATGGAAACAGCAAATTTCATAATGAAGCCAACATTAAATGATTATTTTGAAACAGACCGCAAGGTAAGATACAAGGCTGCTGAATTTATTGAAAAAATGACCGGCAGTTAAGTACTTGATCAGATAATTTTTATCAAATGAATGCAGAAATAAGAAAAAGATGAAGACAGAAGGACGCAAAGCACTAATTAAATGAACAAAACAAAGTTTCCATAATGTGATCATGTACCAAAAAATAATAATAACAGGAATCTGACGATTATAATACAAACAGAATAAAACCAAACATATAAAATAATATTAGAGGAATATAATGGAGATATTAATCAAGGCGGCGCAATTTTTATTAAGCATATCTATATTGATCATTATCCATGAGATGGGTCATTTTTTGGCAGCCAAATGGTTCAAAACGCGGGTAGAAAAGTTTTACCTGTTTTTTAATCCGTGGTTTTCTATATTTAAATTCAAAAAGGGTGAAACAACGTACGGTATGGGATGGTTACCGCTTGGTGGTTATGTTAAGATATCGGGTATGATTGATGAATCCATGGACAAGGATCAAATGAAGAAGCCGCCGCAACCATGGGAATTCAGGTCAAAGCCTGCATGGCAACGTCTGATTATAATGGTTGCCGGTGTTACTTTCAACTTACTGCTTGCCGTAATAATATACATAGGCATGCTTACTGTTTCCGGAGAGACCTACCTGCCGGCAGAAAATCTTAAATATGGAATAGTGGCCGACTCCCTGGCGCGGGAAATAGGGTTGAAAACAGGCGACAAGATCATTGCCGTAAACAATGAAAAAGTAGATGATTTCAACGAAATACGAATGAAATTCATAAGAGATGAGGCAGAAATTGTCACTGTAAAAAGAAACGATGATATAACAAATATAGACGTGCCTCCTGATTTTTTCGGCAAGCTGGTTTCAGCAAGAGGCGCAGGCTTTATTGATATAAGGTTTCCCTTTATTGTTGCAGGTCTTGAAGAAGGAAGTGCTGCAAAAGAAGCAGGCATAAAGGAAAACGACCATATTATAGGCATCAACGGCAAAGAAACATGGTCTTTTCATGAATTCAGAGATGAAATCATTAATTATAAAGGCAAACAAGCAACCCTTTCGGTCAAAAGAAATGAGGAAATAAAAAAAATACCGATACAGGTACCCGAAACGGCAATAATCGGAGTGTATGTAAAGCATGTTTCGGAAATTTTGACATTTGAAACAGTTCATTATTCTATTTTTCAAGCCATACCTGCAGGCGCTGTCAAAGCATATCAAACCACCGTCGAAAATTTACGCGGTTTTGCAATGCTTTTTCGTCCTGAAGTAAAAGTTCGTGAAAGCCTTGGCGGATTTATAACCATTGGAGGTATTTTTGCTCCAACATGGGATTGGTACAGTTTCTGGGCAATCACAGCTCTGCTTTCGGTAATACTCGCAATATTAAATCTGCTTCCTATACCTGCACTGGACGGCGGCCATGTCATGTTTCTGGTATATGAAATAATAGCAGGAAGAAAACCGGCAGATAAATTTATGGAATATGCGCAAATGATAGGAATGATACTGCTGCTGACCCTGCTGATATATGTCAACTTTAATGATATAATGCGATTATTCAACTAAAAATGATATTTATCGGGTAAATGATCTCTTTTAATCTAATTTTACTTAAATTTGCAAATAATCCGTTATTATTTTTTACTTTTGACTAAGCATAAGAATTTTTACTTGTTCCTTAATTATAAAATACGATTTATTTAAAATATAAACATTATGCAATCGCAAACAATCAGGCAAATTGCAACAGTGCTGGTAGTGTTAATATTATCATCACCGGCAATTTATTGCCAAAACCTGTTTACAGGCCGAATAACCTACGAAATGTCTTATCCGGGCAGCAGGATCGACCTGGCAACCCTGGAACAACTGCCGCGTGAAACTCACGTTATCGCAAAAAACAAGATGGTACGAACAGAAATGGAAGCAGGAGAATTAACACAAATAAAAATTGCCGACAGCGAAAAACATACCGTATCAACAATACTGGAAATATTAAGAGAAAAATATGTAATACATAAATCACGCGATAATATACAGCAAGCTCTCAGGGAATTACCTGAGCCCGAAATCAGTTTCAAAAACGAAACAAAAGAGATTCTGGGCTTTGAATGCAAAAGGGCAGAAGCTCTGATTTATGATGAGTTTGGCGAAGAACATGTAATGGAAATATATTATACCGAAGAAATTTCAGGCAAACCCTTCAATTTTGACCTCCCGTACAACGAAATACCCGGCTTAATGCTGATCTATGAAGTGCGTTCAGGAAATCTGAACATGCGCTACGAAGCAACATCAGTCAGAAGCCGCTGGGGAATGTTCATCAGCAATCGAAACTTTAGAATACCAGATGATGCAAAGGAAATAACATTTGAAGAGTTACGTGAAAAATTACAGTAATATCAAATAACCTCCTTTTCAAGACCAAAACTCAATAAACATTAAACAGAATGAATGTATCGGCTTTTCATTCACAACAACATGTGTCAGTATGATTCTGATTGCCGGCTTTCCACCTATCAGAAAATAAAATATAATATCGGCAAAAAAAAAGTGTTTCTAATAAGAAAACAATATTGAGATAAATATTACAGGCAAACATCATGCAACCTTTAGAATACTTTTTTTAATTTTGCCGGTAAATAAACTCAAAACGCAGGGAATGCAAAACAAAAGCAACAAATACAAAAAAACCACTTTTAAAGAAAAGGCAGGAAAAAAAAATGACCTTGCAAACAATGAGTTTTCATTAAAAAATTTCCCTGATTTTTTTAAAAGCAGAAGACTAAGAAAGATTGCCGGTCTTTTCCTGGTATTGCTTTCTTTTTACCTTGTATTGGCTTTTTCATCTTATCTTTTTTCATGGAAAGCCGAAGATGATATCTTCAGCAACAGGGTGTTTAACTGGGAGCTGCTCTTCGACAACACAATAGAAGCCAACAACATTATGGGCAGGCTGGGTGCTGTAACAGCATACCTGTTTATAAAAAAGTGGTTTGGCGTTCCCTCATATCTTTTTGCTTTTATCGGATTTATCTTTGGTGTGAAACTGCTTTTAAACAGATATTTGCTCCCGTTGTGGAAAACATTTAAATACTCTGTATTTTCGCTTATATGGCTTTCTTTAACTTTCGGGTTTCTTTTCAGAAGCAATGATATGTTAATGCTGGGAGGAACATTCGGTTATCAAGCCAACAACTGGCTTATTGGTATTTTAGGCAATGCAGGCACGGGATTTCTTTTGTTTTTCGCAATAACTTCATTTTTGATTTTTGTCTTTGATGTCAATTTCAACAAAACCCTCAGCATTTTAAAAATCCCTATGCAAATTTTATTGAGGATAAGATCTGATGCTGCTGCAGAAGATGACAGCACCGGTGATGCTGCACTTGCCGGCCAGGAAAATGAGAGTGATACTGCTTCGGAATCTGATTTAATAAAAAATATCAGGGAGCGTGAAGCTGAGGAAGACAATGAGCCTGAATCGGAAAATGTTGAACTGGATCTTGACGCTCAAAAACAGGAGACGGCAACAAACGAAGAAGAAGCCAGCGGCTCTCCCGACCTGGAGATCGAAATTGCCGACGGCAAGGTCAGCGACAGCAATTACCAATCTATTGATGACCCTTACGGAGAAAGCGGCCACGAAACAGACGAAAATTCGAATTTGAAAAATTACGACCCGACACTTGATCTTCCAAACTATAAAATACCGACTATAAACCTTCTGGACGATTATGGCAGCGATACCATACAGGTTAACAAAGAAGAGCTCGAAGCCAATAAAAACAGGATCATTGAAACATTGAACAATTATGCCATACCTATTGACCGTATCAAAGCCACAATAGGTCCTACAGTAACTCTTTATGAAATTGTGCCGGCAAAAGGTATAAGGATTGCCAAGATCAAAAACCTGGAAGACGACATAGCTTTAAGCCTCTCGGCTCTAGGCATAAGGATCATAGCCCCAATACCCGGCAGGGGAACCATCGGTATAGAAGTGCCAAACAGTAATCCTGAAATAGTTTCAATAAAATCTATACTGAAAAGCGAAAGATTTCAAAAATCCAGTTATGAGCTTCCCATAGGTCTTGGCAAAACCATTGCCAATGAAACTTTCATAGCTGATCTCACCAAGATGCCGCATCTTCTTATAGCAGGTGCCACAGGGCAGGGAAAGTCGGTAGGCTTGAACGCCATACTTACATCAATACTGTTCAAAAAACATCCGGCAGAAGTCAAATTTGTCCTTGTTGACCCGAAAAAGGTCGAGCTAACTCTTTTCTCAAAGATCGAAAGGCACTTCCTTGCTAAATTGCCCGATATTGAGGAAGCTATAGTTAACGATTCGCGTGAAATTGTCCGTACCCTTAATTCGTTGTGTATTGAAATGCGTAATCGCTACGATCTGTTAAAAGATGCCCAGGTAAGAAGCATTACCGAGTACAACAAAAAGTTCGTATCACGAAAGCTCAAACCCACTGAAGGGCACAGGTATCTTCCTTACATAATACTTATCATAGATGAGTTTTCCGATCTGATAATGACATCGGGCAAAGAGATAGAGATGCCAATAGCACGTTTAGCTCAGCTGGCACGTGCTGTAGGGTTACATTTGATAATTGCGACACAGAGGCCTTCTGTTAATATCATTACCGGAACAATAAAAGCCAATTTTCCGGCACGTATTGCCTTCCGTGTCACATCAAAAATCGACTCAAGGACTATACTTGATACCGGCGGTGCCGATCAGCTTATCGGCAGAGGTGATATGCTGCTGTCAACCGGCAGTGACTTGCTCAGATTGCAATGCGCTTTCGTCGATGCACACGAAGTCGACAGGATCACCGAATTTGTCGGCGCTCAAAGAGCATACCCCGACGCCTTCTGCCTTCCCGAATATTACGACGAAGAAAGCGAAAACGGCGACTATTCCGACCCCTCAGAACGAGATGAAATGTTTGAAGAAGCAGCAAGACTTATTGTAGCAACACAACAAGGCTCAACATCGTTGCTGCAAAGAAAACTTAAACTCGGATACAACAGAGCCGGCAGAATAATCGACCAACTCGAAGCTGCAGGTATAGTCGGTCCGTTCGAAGGTAGTAAAGCAAGAGAAGTAAAAATAAAAGATGAGATAAGTTTGGAACAAATTTTGAACAAAGATTAAAAAATACAATCTTGTTTAATTCAAAACAATAAGATCATGAAAACCATGAAATTCATAATTTGCATACTGATAACAATAACTTCAACAACAACCCTTTGTGCACAACCCCACGAAAGAACCGGCTATTATGAAGAACAAGGTGAAATACTTATAAAAAAAGCCGGCGATAAAATAAAATCATATAATTCATTAACCATCGATTTTACATATATCCACGAAAATATTTCACAGGAGATATATGAAACATCACCCGGAAAGATTTTTATACAGGGAAACAAATACAATATAAAATCCAATGATTACCAGTACATTTCCGATGGTGAAACCGTGTGGGTTTGCCTAATAGATGCGGGAGAGATACACGTAAGTTATGCAGACGATATTGATCAGTCGATGAACCCCGTTCACCTGCTTGAAGAATTTCAGGAACATTACCGTGCAAAATTGATACGTCAGGAAAATGTTTTGGGAAATATTGTCAATCTTGTTGATGCCATCCCCAATCAGCCGCGCTCGTTCTTCAAATACAGGGTTGCCATATCAGACAGCGACAATATGTTATCTTATATCAAAGCATATGACCGCCATGGAGGTACTTATAAGATCCAATTCGATGAAGTGAAAAAAAATATGACCATCCCGGAAGAAAAGTTTGTATTTGACGAAAATGAATATCCGGATATGGATATTATTGACCTCAGGTAAAATCACGATTATTTATCAACCAATGCCGGCTTTCTTACATCAATAATACGGTAATTGTCATATTTTAAAATGTGTGTTCGCATATTTTCCCATCCGTTGTCTTTTCCTGCTGTCTTGGCAAATCTTACGGAATTATACCCCCCCTGACGGTTAAGCAGATAGATACACTTATAGAAATCTTTTCCATATACCATCAGTGCATTCATGAAATAAAACCCTGTTTCAACACCCTTAAAGGCATACGAACCCGGTTCACTTTTAAATCTTTCCCTGTATCCAAGTACAAAATCCCTGACATTACCGTCAGAATAATCTATACTCTCGGATGTAAAAATATGCACATTGGCCGTTTGCAAATTATCTGTTTCAAGGCTTTTATAGTTTTTCCACTGTGGCACGGCAAATACTGAAATATCAAAAGTATCAGCCAAAAGGCTAAGTTCGCGTATATAATTTGAAACGGCCGGCTCACCACCAAAGAGTGATATCAAAACATTTGTCTTGTTTTCCGATAGCTTTTCCCTCAAGCCCTCTATGCTGTCTCTTTCTAAAATAACTTCCTTTATATTCTGACGATGAAAATATTGATAAAGGACCTCATCCCTGCCGTACTTTACCCTTCTTTCTGCAGGCGGCTGAAAATAACGCAGCAGAGTGTCATTGAATACATAAACGTTGGTAGTCCTTCCGCCAATCAACGCTCCGTCAAAATAATAACCATCAACCCTGGCCAGATTCAGACTGTCTTCATGAAACAACTTTCCTCCTATCTGCTTGTTCAGATTATCGCCAAATTCGTTTATTATCCGAACAACATGTGGCTGATCATTATGAACCAAAATAATATTTTGTGTCGGATATTTGTAAGAAACATACTCAGCAAGATCATTTAACTGAGCGGATAATGACGGCGTAAACTGGAAAATATTTGAATGAAAGCCCAGTTGTTTTCTGGCCTGCAATAAAGGTGAAACCACGGGTATGCCATGTTTGGCAGCAAATTCGGCAACGATCATGAGAGTTTCGGGAAAAAACGATCCGATGATCAGGTCCATTTCTTCAAATCCGGGACTATCCACAACACTGAGAGCCTTGGTTGTATCCTGGCAAACGTCATGAACGTGAAGCGTAATATTTGCACCCATTTGCTCAACCGAATCCAGTGCTATCAAAATTCCTTCATAAAATTCAATAAAGGTGAATGATCTGTGATGCTCCGGCAAACGCGCACCCTTCTCATAATAATCATCGGCATCCTCCAAAAATAAAGGTATTAACAATGCCACGTCATATTGTTCCTTTAAAACAGGGCTTCGGCAATAATCCTCATCCCAGAGTTCAATTTCATGCCATTCGGTAAATTCCATATAAGCATAGTCTCTTTCCGTTATTTCTGTTTCTTCTATTTCTTCGGGTTCCCCGAAAGGCTCCGGTGGCTCCGGACGGGCATAACAGGGCAGTTTAATGACCTGACCGGCTTTAAGAACACCCTCAAGACCGGGATTGATTTCATTGATATCTTCTATCGATACATTAAACTTCCTTGAAAGACTGTAAAAGGTATCTCCTTCCGACACCTTATAAGTTTTATGCTCTGGTTCTTCTTCTACCGGCTCAACGGGTATCCGCAACACCTGATTAACCTTTAAACCTTTCCTTGCTTCAGGATTATGTTGCAGAATATCTTCCATTAAAACATCATACTGACGCGAAATTCCGAATAATGTTTCCCGCCGCCTTACTCTGTGCTCAATAAAACCATCCCTCTCCGTATCAACAGGCTTCTCAACATAAGGTATCCTTATCATCTGATCATACCTTAAACCAAACTCAAGTTCAGGGTTTTCCGCTTTAATCTCTTCAACCGACACCCCATAAGCACGTGCAATAGAATAAAGGGTTTGACCCCGTAAAACTGCGTGAAAATGATATTTCCTGCCATCTATTTCATGCACCTCATATGACCGGTTTATTATTACGGGCGGGTCATCACCATAAACAATGTCAGGCAATGTAAAACCAAATAAAAATATCAGAATAATTAAAAGAAAAGAAGTATTGTTAATTTGCATCCTTTATTTTGGTTTATTCATTATATTTGTTGTTGACGGTTGCCTTTATTTTTCTTATACTATCCTGGCAATTTTCTGTTTCCTTTTATTTCCGCACACCTTATACCATTGATCTGTTTTACATAAACCGCCTCTGTGTCTGAGTAACTAAACTAACCCTTTTCTGTTATGTCAACTTAACCACTTTTAGCAGCTAAACCATTGTTTTCAGCCCTGTAGAATCTATACGTAAAAAACGACCATATATTGCAGGCTACTCCCACTCTATCGTAGCGGGCGGTTTGGAGCTTATATCATACACAACGCGGTTTATGCCTCTTACTTTATTAATTATGTTATTTGAAACTTTAGCCAGGAAATCATAGGGCAACTGCGACCAGTCGGCAGTCATGCCATCGGTTGAATT
>PWJZ01000116.1 GCA_003559855.1 Bacteroidales bacterium | reverse complement strand
TAAAGCCGGACCTATTTCTTTCATTGCTGCTCCGACTTCCGCCATTGCTTTTGACACTTCCTTCATAGCTTCTTGTATCTCTCTGTTAATTTCAGCCCAATCAACCTTTTTAAGATCTTTCATAGCCTGATTTATTTCCTCTCTGATACGTTGTCTTTCTTCCTCATCAAGCTGTTGCATTGCTTTACTCATTTCCTCGTTAGCTTCTTTCATTTGTTGCATGAACTTTTCGGAATCAAATTGCTCCATTGCTTTTCTCATCTCCTCGTTAGCTTCCTTCATCTGTGCCTTGAACTCTTCGGATCTTAGTTTTTCAAAAACCTCTTTGTTAACTTCCTGAATAGTCAGGCGTGCTTCTTCTATAGCTTTGCTGATCTCTTCGCGGTCTTTTTCGCTTAATTCCTGCCAGGCTATTGAGCTGCCATCCTGAAAATAGATGTTCCTGGGTTCTTTGTCTTTTGCAGGTTTGCTTTCTTTAATTGCTTCGGCAGAACCGTTATCATCAGCTGTTTGCGTGGTTGCTTCATGCGGATCAATAACGGTTCCTGCTGATGCAAAAAGGTTGATGTTCATAGCCGGATTTATCCATGCTACAGATGCTACGGCCGCAATGATTACCAGAATGGTGGCAATCTTTTGCCCGGGGTTGAATTTACTTGTTTTCATGTGCATAATGTTTTTAATACGTGTTAATAGATGATTTTTATTTGATGTTGCAGCTAATGAAGGCTGCAAAGTGTTCTGTGCTTTTTCTTCTTCAAGCTTTAATAGCGCTTGTGCATATATCATCGGGTTGCCGGTCTCCTTAACCACCCACCGGTCGACGCAATTCTCCCTTTCATGGCGCAGTTGGTTTGATATCCACCAGGTACAGGGATGATAAAAGAATATTGTTTCAAGTATGTTTTGTATCATGTTTATAAGATGGTCTCTGCGGCGAATGTGATTAAGCTCATGCATTATTATGGTTTCTATCTGTTCAGGGCTTAAAGCGGTGAAAAACGAAACAGGAAGCAATATGACAGGCTTTATAAAGCCTACAACACAAGGGATGTTGATTTTGGAGGTGACATATAGCCTGATTTTGCCTTTTAAGCCGGCTTTTTTAATAAATCCGGAAACCTTTTCCGTCCATTGAGCGGGTATGTTGCTTGAATAGCGGTATCTGAATGTAAAAAGCCTGAAATACCCTAAAATACCATTCATTGAAAACAGAATAAGCCCTGAAATATAAACCAGGAATATTAAGGGAGTGTATGCATCAAACCAGTTTAACAGCTCAGGGTAATTCTTTTGCACCATATAGAATGATGTCTCACCTCCGTAGGTAAGCCATGCAGCTTCTTCAAATTCAAGAGATACAATTCTTTTGGCATTGGAAAAAACTTCCCATTGCCTGTAAAATGTGAAACAAAAAACAGCCGGTATTGCCAACAATGCAGTTAAGGTGATGTTGTGCTTTAGGTTTGGGCCGGCTTTTTTTGCTATGCGAAGCGCAACTTTCCACAGTAAGGCAATTAACAGGATTTGCCAGACGGAATGCAGCAGAGTCCATCCTAATGCATTTACCAGCGGGTGAAAAAGATGTTCGGTTATACTCATGATACCTGGTTTTCAATATTATTCAAATAATCGCGTATTTCTTTTAATTCCTTACCGGAAAGGTTTTTCCGTGAGAGCGCTCCTATAACCATACGGCTGGCGGAGCCACTGAAAAGCCCGTCAATCAGCTTGTTCAAAAACTGATCCTGGATATCTTCCCGCTTAAGCAAAGGAGTGTAAATGTGAGTCCTTTGTGAGGTGTCGCGTTTCAACATGCCTTTCTCAGCCATTATCTGCATGGTTTTAAGGGTGGTAGTGTAGCCTACATCTTTTATAGGCTCAAGTATTTCGTGAACTTCGCGTACCGTGGCAGAACCCTTTTCCCACAGTACCTGCAATATTTCAAGTTCACTCTCTGTCGGTCGCTGTTTTTTATTGTTTTCCATAATACGATAATTTTCGTAGCAAATATAATACGAAAAAAATCGTATGTCAAGTTTTTTTTGATTTTTTTTAAAAAAAATGATTTTGATCTTCTGAAACCTTGCTATTTGAGGGAAAGACAAAACGGTTAACAGTCTTTTGTTTTGTTGATACATAGTTTATATTTGAATATTAACTAGTAAAAGAACAGTCAAAGTTCTGAACAAAGCTCTGGCAAAGTGAAGGAACTCGCCAAAGAACAGTCAAAGCCCGGAACAAAGCTCCGGCAAAGTGAAGGGTCTCTTAAATTAACTTGAATCTGGTGTAAACCTGTTTTAGGCCGGGATAGCTTGTGAAATGAGGCAAGGAATATGGAAACGTGCCGGGAGGCGCCTCTCCCAATCATTTTGGTGTATTCTAAGCGCCTCCCGGCGCATCTCTGAAAAATCTGCAGTCTTTATTACAGAATGGCAAGGACAGCTCATTCAGTAATATTTTCAGTTCAGAAAGATCGTAACAGTTCAATCAGCAGCCGGCTGTTTACAATATTTTGCTTAAAACCGTGTAGCCCATCTTTTTTCCATCTTTGTCGTAAGTTTCACTTCTTATCATACCAACATCAGTGGCATGATATTCTATATAGGTGAAAACCATCTTGCTGGACATTCCCATGGCTTTGGATTCAATTACCGAATTATAGGTAACTTTATAGGCATCAAAAGTTCCTGCCGGCACATTTACTTTTTCTTTGGCTCCGACTTTACGGTCTTTCAGCGTAAAGTTTAGCTCCGTCACGGTCATACCGCCTGAGATGACCTTAATATCGGCACGTGCATCTGGCAGCAGCTGACCTTCCGATATATTTGCCGGCATTACAATGTCTCTTGTTTCCATACGTACTTCCATACCATTGAAGCCATCCATCATTGACGGGTCCAGGATCGATTCAACGTCAATTACTAATTCGTCTTCAATACATTTTACCCCAAATTCGCCCTGGTACATCAGCCTGTTATTTTTATCGTATTGTTTCGAATTTATCGAAGCCTCGATAAAATCATGACGGGAAATAACTTTTGTTATTTGCATTTCCTGGCTGCCTTGCAGATCACCGTTAGCATCATAACTCATATATACCGCACCCGTGTTTTCTACCAGAGGCATATAAAAATTGCACTGTTGAGAATAGGATGCGGTACCGTAAATAACAGTAATTACTGTTGCCAATAATTTTGTAATTGTTTTCATTTCTGTTTATTATATTATTTATTATGTTAAGTTTATTCTGATGAATGCAAAGCTAAATAAAAAAATGATCAGGATCTTTTTTTTATGAAAAAGGCTGGATTTTTTTTGTTCGCACTGTTAGTAATATTTTTTGGGAACTTTTACAAAACAATTAAATAAAAAATAAAAAAACATATTTTTGGTGCGAAGTGACTAATACGGATAATTAATATTATTATTTTTGTTAAGGTTTTTTTAATGGTTTTTTGGTTTAAAACATATGACCTTTGTCGTATTTCTGAAAATAAGGGGTTGCTGTGATTCTGCGGCAGAAAAATTTTCCCGGGCAAAAGCAAAGGTGTTTATTCTTGTTATTTGTGTGTTTTGCGGATAGTTGGAAAGATCGGTTACGTATCACTTTGAATAATATTTGCCAGGTTCAGATCAAATATGATGCAGGTATGGAATATTGTGAAGAATCATATTTTTTTCCTGAATACAAATTATGTTAAAAAACAATCATTATGAAGAAAAAATTTACTGTTATTACTGTTGTGCTGACGATATTTGTTGGCAGTGTATGCTATTCTCAGGATGAGATAACCCGGTTTTTTAAATTCGGGGAATACAATACATCTAAACTTGTCGAGTTTTATCTGGAGCCTTTGGGTCATTCAATGGGCAATAATCTTAACAGCGGATGGTATAATACCGGCCGGGCTCATGGTTTGGGGCGGTTTGACCTCAGGTTTGGTATGCCTGTTACTTTTGTATCGGATGAACATCTGGAGTTTATGATCAGACCGGATGATTTTGAGGGTTTGTCATTGGTTGACGTCAAAGATAATTTTGCACCGACATTGTTTGGCAGCAAAGATGATGGACCCGATGTCAGGTATGAAGGAGAAATATAAAAGCTGCCTTCAGGTACCGGTAAAGAATATTTCTCTCTGGTACCCTTATTTTTACAACTGAATTTAGGATTAGTGCGTGATACCGAAATAATGTTCAGATTTATGCCAACCGTTTCGGTGCGCGGATTTTCCACAGGATTGTACGGATTCGGCATAAAACATGGCATTAAACAACATATCCCATTTATGAAGCAGATGCCTCCTGATCTTTCATTGATAGGTTCCTATGCCAGGATGATTTCAGCATACGGGTTGGAATATAATCCATTGGATAATCCGGATATTGATGTTGATAAACAGGAGCTTGATATTACTTCAAATGCCTATTCGGTCAGCCTGGTTTTATCTCAAAGGTTTCCTTTTGTAAGCGTATATGGTGGTGTGCGTTATATGTATTCTGACACGCGGTTTGCCGTATCAGGTCAGTATGATATTGGTGCGCAGGTATTGGAAGACCCTGTGGATGTTGAGGTGAAAAACAGTCAGCTTGGTCTTAATGGCGGCATGCGTTTAAAACTGGGTTTCATATGCCTTTTTGCCGATGGCACATGGGCTAATTATTCAAGTATTACAGCCGGTATAAGCATAGGATTCCATAATTAGACCCATAAACCTGATTGGCTATTGTAGCAATGATGGAATATGGTTGATTTTTAATGTTTGCCATTTATCAGGGAGTATTTAAGAAACTAAGTTTAACGGGTTTTTTACAGCGGCTGTTTAGCTACGACAGGCATGCGTCGTCCGGTGCCGAATGCTTTTGGGGATACCCTGAGCACCGGTGGTGCCTGGAATCTTTTATGCTCGCTTTTTTTTACCATTGATACGGTCTTTTGTACAATATCAGGCTTGAATCCTTTTTTAACAATATCGCCCGGGCTCATTTGAAGTTCAATATGGTTATAGAGTATTTTGTCGAGCAATTCATAATCGGGAAGGGAATCGGTATCTTTCTGGCCGGGTCTTAGCTCGGCTGAAGGTGGCTTATTTATTGTATTTGCGGGAATAACCCTCCCTGTACGGTTTATATAGCCGGCCAGTTCATAAACCTCGGTTTTATATACATCACCCAGTACCGATAATCCTCCGCACATATCGCCATAAATCGTTGTATATCCAACCGCAGATTCACTTTTGTTAGAAGCATTGAGCAATACATTACCGTATTCATTGGAGTAAGCCATCAGTAACATAGCACGTGCCCTTGCCTGTAAGTTCTCTTCAGTAAGACCAAAACCGGTTTTTTCAAATAATGGTTGCAGGGTTTTGCAAAAGGTATCATATATTTTATTTATGGGCACTATATCATAGGATATTTTCATGGTTTTTGCCAGTTTAACCGCGTCGTCGACAGAGTGCTTACTGCTGAACCGGCTGGGCATCATAAGTGCTTTCACATTTTCGTTTCCAAGGGCTTTTGCTGCCAATACCAGAACAACAGCCGAGTCCACTCCGCCCGATAAGCCCAGCACTGCTTTTGTGAAACCGGTTTTTCTGAAATAATCTCTTATACCTAAAATAAGCGCGTCATGTATCAGCTTGATTTTTTCACTGCTCGCCTGAGTTGACGGAACTTTTTTACCCCCTGCTTTTTTTATTGTTTCAATACCGGTAAGGTAATAATCTTCCCCGAAATATTTCATTTCATGAACGATCTTTCCTTTTGGGTCAATAACCATTGAGCCGCCGTCGAAGATAAGGTCAGTATGTGCCCCCGTATGATTTACATAAATTAAGGGCATGTCATATTTAAAAGCGTTCTTTGACAAAATGGATTTTCGTTCAAGATGTTGATTGTATGAAAAAGGCGATGCAGCAATGTTAATAAGAAGGGTGGGGTTTTGCTTTAGAAGTTCCTCCATTGGTGAAGCCACGTAAAGGGTTTTTTCGTCAAGACTCCACAGATCCTCGCAAATAGTCACGGCAATGTTATGGTCATTATAATTTATGGTACTGAAGCTGCCTGCCGGTTCAAAATACCTGTATTCGTCAAAAACATCGTAATTGGGAAGCAAACCTTTATGAAAAACTTTTTTGACTTTGCCCTCTGAGAGGAAAAAAGCACTGTTGTGCAATTTTTTGCCTTTTTGTTTTTCGTTATATGCCGGCGAACCTATTATTGCAGCAACATTTTTGCATGAAGCCGCTATTTTATCAATGCTTTTATAACATTGTTCAATAAAATAATCATATTCGAGCAAATCAAGAGGAGGATAGCCCGGAACAGACAACTCCGGGAATATAACCAGGTCGGCATTGTCTTTTTCAGCTCTTTTGATATTGTCAATGATTTTCGAACAATTAAGTTCAAAATTTCCTATATGACAATTTATTTGTGCAAGGGCTATTTTCATTTGTGCAAAATGTAGTTATGCTTCTGATTTTTTAATAATATATGTTTGTTAAAATCACATTTTCTTTATTAACTCATAAAACCCTCATTTTTTGTTGATAATCTTTTTGTAAACTTCGGCGGATCAGGGTTTCATTTGGCCCGGTTTTGATATATTATGAAGGGAAACGTTTACCACCCTTTACCTGTTATCGTTTTATACCTGTCTGTGACTTGCCGTATGCAGGACTAAAATTTAAGATGCTTTAGTAACGTTCAACATATAAATTAAAAAAACATTCCTACAGTCAATTCAACAAAGTTGGCTCTTCCGCTGATCTTTTTACCGTTGTAGGGACCCATATCCAGGACATTTGAAAATCCGTTATTATAGTAGAGTCCTATTACTATCGCAGTATTTCCCAGGAGGGAGTATTCGGCGCCCGCACCCATTATCAATGATGCTTTGAAAAGATGTGTGTAGTCGCTGATATCGACATCTGTTGCTTTCGAATTATCATAATATTCATCATCTGCTCTTGCTCTGATGTTAAATCCGAATGAAACACCGAACTGTCCGTAATATGTGAAATATCCTATCTCACGCGTACGCATCTTTAAGGTAAGCGGCACATCGAGAAATTGAAATTTGTAAAGACGTTTTTCGAGACTTTTATCATCATTATCATTCACCATATGAATGTCAACTCTCTTGTAGTGAAGTTTGCCGCCCTGATGTGTGACAAAAAAGCCGCTTGATATTGCGTATGTCTCAGTAAAATACCTCTCGCCAATTATTCCGTAAGAAAACCCAAAACCCGTTTCATCATAATCTATCTCTATTATCTCGGGATTGATCCATGAAATAGAAGGTGCACCCTTCAAACCAAACCGCCAGGTGGGATGCCCCTGCGAATAACCTTCAAAAGCTAAAATGAAGAAAATAACAACAATTGCAATTCTTTTCATATTTTTTTTTTTAATTGTTCAAATACCATGTTGTAAGTTGATCTTGCAAAAATACAATGCAATAGTAATCAGAAAAAGTGAATTATTCAAAAAAACTGTTTTGTTATTTTTGGTGGATACATCGAATTACGAAGGTTACTTTGCCAACTGCGGACTGGTTACCAATTACCGAATACCCGTCGCCCGTTACATATTACCACTATTCATATTTTTCCAAACGTTTCAACTCTTCATAATAGACTTTCCTGTATTTACGGTCTTTTCTGATATGGCGTGTTATTGCTTCAAACATTAGTAGTATTAATGCTGCTTCGCTGCTGGCAAGCCTTTTTTGTTTTACAAGAAAGATCATATCTTTGAAAAACGACCTTTTATCCTTGTCTTTTGTAAATATATATCTGGCAAACAAGATAAATGTAACCTTGATTTTCTGCATTGTTGATATGGCTGCGTTGTTTACAGGCTTTGCAAAATAGCCTTTTGACAGCATTTTTACCGTTCTTTTTCTTATTTCGGCAAAAGAGAACAGATGTTCGATCGTTTCATTGAATTTGTTAAAGAACTCTTTGTTTTCGAAATTTTTATATTTTATTACCGGATATGCTCCTACAAAAAACTGTTTATTTATATCTTTCAGCAACCGGTTTTCTCTTTCGAGCCTGTTGTATAGCTCCATACCCTTTGATGTTCCGAGGATGCTTAGTGTAAACACCGGCAAAGATGATTGTTCGATAAACTTTCTGAAAACATCAAGATCTTCGGGTGTGTCCTGGTCAAATCCTATAATAAACGAAGCGTAAACATGTATTCCGGTTTTATGGATTTTTTCGATAATAGCTTC
>PWJZ01000024.1 GCA_003559855.1 Bacteroidales bacterium | reverse complement strand
AGCCTGATTATCTGATAGTTATAAACAATTAACAGAAAGTTATTAACAAAACTTGAAATATTTATTGCTTTTTGCTTTTATTCAGGGTTAAAATATTAAAATTTAATTTATAGAAGTCCCCCTTAGTCAAATCAGCAATTCAGTTTTGTATAATATACTAAATTATTATTTAATTGGGTGAAATTCAATTACTTATTCTATGTGGTTCCTATGTGAACTATGTGCCTGTGTGGTTCAAAATGACTTTTTACAGTGGACGCAATTTTTAATTACAAAGTTGAATCAGAGTTTTGCAATAACCGTTTTACCGGCTTTCACGTTATCGCCGGTTTTTATCATTATTTGTGCATCAAGAGGCAAAAAAATGTCTATTCTTGAACCAAATTTTATAAATCCCAGTTCTTCGCCTTGCTTAACAATATCGCCGGAGCTGGAATAAGAAACTATTCTTCTGGCAACAGCACCCGCTATTTGTCTGACCAGTATGGAATTTTGTTTCCGGGTTGTTATGACTATGGAATTACGTTCATTTTTCAATGAAGATTTAGGAAGCCATGCAATAAAATACTTACCCTGGCTGTGTTTAACATAGTCAACTGTTCCGGAAACCGGATAACGGTTCAAGTGAACACTTAACGGCGACATGAAAACCGATATTTGCGTCATCTCTTTTTGAAAGTATTCATCCTCGGTTGTTTTTTCCATGGCAACAACTTTACCATCGGCGGCTGACATGACATATCCGGGCGAGGGAACTATTTTGCGTGATGGTGAACGGAAAAAAAACAAGATAAACAAAAAAATAAAAGTCAAAATACCATATAATACATAGTGATAAGCGGTTTGACGCCCCTCTATTACATTGGAAACAATAACTGCAGTTATAATTGCCAAAAAAGTGAGGAAAATAGTGGTATATCCTTCCTTGTGAATACGCATTATTTTAAAATTTCAAATTTCACAGTATTAATTTCCAAATATAAAAATAACAAAATAATATTATTTACTTTTGATTATTTGATATTCATTCTATGTTATCAATAGTAAATATGCAAAGACGAAGGGTGTGGCAAACAAAACCCCGTCAAATCTGTCGAGTATACCACCGTGGCCTGGTAAAATCCTTCCGCTGTCTTTAGCATTATTACTTCTTTTGAGCATAGATTCGAAAAGGTCGCCGTAAGTTCCGAAACCAACTATTATTAAAGCTATCACCAGCCAGTTGACGGTGGTAATGTCGGTGTAAAAGTATGAGATCACCCGGGCAGCGGCCAGCGTAAAAACCAAACCGCCTATCATACCCTCCCACGATTTGTTGGGAGAAACGCTCCTGAACAACTTCTTTCTGCCCAGGGTCGTGCCCACAACGTATGCACTGGTTTCATAAACCCATACCAGGTAAAAAAAACCCAAAATATAGGTTTTATTATATAAAACAGTATCGCAAAATGAAGGATTGGGAAAATAGTTCAGCAAAGAAAAAGGGATGGCAACATAAATAAGCCCTAAAAAAGTATAAGATATGTTAGTAAAAGGATTTGACTTTTTACGGTACAATTCTAACAGAAAAATAAAAAATATCAGCAGGAAACCGAATAAAAGCAGTCGGTTTGATGCAATGCCAAGTGCTATGAAAGCATTCGAGGCAAAAATAAATGCTCCGGTAAAAGTACCTGCTAATTTGTTGGGTTTTATACTGTCTGATTCAACGAGAGTATAAAATTCCCAAAGACCCAGTATGGTAATAAATAGAAACAACAGGGAAAATATTTGCTGATCAGCAAATATGGCACCCATAATCAGCACTATAAAAACAATACCGGTAATTGTTCTTCTTAACAGATTATTCACAACTCTTCTTTAATTATTATATTTTTTGCTTTAAGGACATCATCCTGGTTGACGTACAACTCCAGTTCGCCAAAAAGATATGCAGAATCTTTTTTATTAACTATAACACTCTCTATTCCGTGTTTTTTAAGAACGGCTTTAACAATTCCGGCTTTATGTTCAAATTGCGAACTGTAAATTCTTTTCCAATCATCCATGATCAAATAAGCTCATCAATTAAAAACAAAATAAGCTCTCTGGGCCCGTGTGCACCCATAACTAATGTTTTTTCTATATCTGCTGTACGACTGGGTCCGGTGATAAAAGTAATAAAATGCGGTATTTTTTCATACTTTGCTTTTAAATTTTTCAGAGCGTCTGAAATATCATCTGCGATTTGACTTGTATGTGCAAACACAAGGTGAAACGGGGAAGTAAAATAGGTGCGCATTATTTTTTTATTTTGAGCGCTTATCATTATGGTTCCTGTTCTTGCAATTAAATATTCGCATGGTGTTAAAGTACAATCTGAGGCTTCAAGTTTTTTATGGTCGGAGATGTAAGGTATATTATGTTTTTCCAGGGTATTGATAAGGTCGTTATCATTGCAGAAAACTTCGGGTAAGCAATATGTTTTCATAACGGTATTAAGGTTTTTGATATATTCCTTTTCGTTGGCACAGTATATAAACTTTCCACCGTTGTCTTTAAAGGTTTCCGCAAATCTTATTTCGGCTATCTCAGCACTTTGCTTAAAAAATCTGGTATCTTGATCCGGCTCGTTAAAAGGCGCTTTAGCGGATATTATCAGCGCTTCCCTGATATTCTTCAACACCTTTTCTCTTGATGTGATCTCTTGCATAATCGGATTTAAGTTATATTTCAAATAGTTAAAACTGATTATTTTTTAACGTTGTTTTTGTCGGGTTTTTCTGAAGATTCTTGTTTTATTTTTTTTGAAGTATTTTGTATTGAACGGTTTTGATTTTCATGAATTGCTGCTTTTGGTTTTTTATCTGACTTTTTGCCACTCTTTTTTTTACCGGTTTTTGATTTGCTGTCAGCTTTTTTTTCTTCGTCTTTCTCATCAAATGGGCGTTTTCCGAAAATCTCCTGCATATCTTCTTTGAATATAACTTCTTTTTCTAGAAGTTTTTCGGCAAGGGTAATAAGATTATCCTTATCTTTAATCAATATCTCTTTAGCTCTTTTATAAGCGGATTCAACAAGTGCGCTTACTTCTTCATCTATAGTCTGGGCGGTTTTTTCGGAGTATGGTTTGGTAAAGTTGTATTCTGATTGTCCGCTGGAGTCATAATAGCTTATGTTTCCGATACGCGGGTTCAATCCGAAATAAACTATCATTGCATATGCTTGCTTGGTAATTTTTTCAAGGTCGTTGAGGGCGCCTGTTGATATTTTGCCGAATATTATTTCTTCGGCGGCTCTGCCACCCAAAACTGCGGTAATTTCATCATACATCTGCTCATAGGTAGATAACTGCCGTTCTTCAGGCAGATACCATGCAGCGCCAAGTGCTTTTCCCCTTGGTACAATAGTAACCTTAACCAAAGGATGTGCATGTTCGAGTTTCCAGCTTACCGCGGCATGCCCCGACTCATGATATGCAATGGCTTTTTTCTCATGGGGTGAAATTATCTTGCTTCTCTTTTCCAACCCGCCGATGATCCTGTCAACGGCATCAAGAAAATCCTTCCTGTCAACGGCTTTTTTATTTCTTCGTGCCGCTATCAGGGCTGCTTCATTGCAAACGTTGGCTATATCTGCACCCGAAAAACCGGGTGTTTGTTTTGCCATAAATTCGACGCTTACATCGTTGGCAAGCTTTAAAGGTTTTATATGTACCCTGAAAATTGCTTCACGTTCTCTCAGGTCAGGCATTTCGACGTGTATCTGCCTGTCAAACCTTCCGGCTCGCAACAGTGCTCTGTCAAGAACATCTGCACGGTTGGTAGCGGCAAGTATTATAACTCCCGAGTTGGTACCGAATCCATCCATTTCAGAAAGCAATTGGTTGAGGGTGTTCTCACGTTCATCATTGGCGCCTGTCATGGGGTTTTTCCCTCTTGCACGACCTATTGCGTCAATCTCGTCGATGAAAATTATGCAAGGGGCTTTTTCCTTTGCCTGCTTGAAAAGATCGCGAACCCTGGATGCACCCACGCCTACAAACATTTCGACAAAGTCTGAACCGCTGAGTGAGAAAAAAGGAACCTGTGCCTCACCTGCCACAGCTTTGGCAAGGAGTGTCTTGCCGGTACCGGGAGGCCCGACCAGTAAAGCACCTTTTGGAATTGAACCGCCAAGCTCGGTAAACTTCCTGGGATTTTTCAAAAATTCCACTATTTCCATTATTTCAACCTTTGCCTCTTCCAGACCGGCAACATTTTTAAAATCGACGGTAACATGGGTGTTTTTGTCGAACAACTGGGCTTTGGATTTTCCTATGTTGAAAATCTGCCCGCCACCTGAGGCACCTGCCATACGACGCATAATGAATATCCATAAAACAATGAGCAAACCTATCGGAATGAGCCAGCTCAAAACGTCGCTGCCCCAGTCGCGACGCTGATCGTAGTATACAGGAATGCGTTCGGCGGCATCAAGATCTTTTTGTGCTTCCCTGACCAACGTTTCAAAAGCTTCAACAGAACCAATCTTAAAAGTATAATGCGGGCCGGTATCCTCTCTCTGACCAAAACGGGAGCCTTCATAATCTTCATAGGCTTCTTTATTAAGACTGTCTTCTTTAATATAAACCTCAACAAGCTCCCTGTTGATAACAACAACTTTCTCCACATCACCGCTTTCGAGCATCTCGATTTCAAACCTTTTTTGCGATATCTCTACGGTGTGGTCGCCCCATCGCATAAACTGCAAACCAATAAACAGCAACGCCAGAAGACCATATATCCAGTAAAAATTAAAACCTGGCTTCTTCGGCTTTTTGCCTTGATCAGGTTTTTCCTGTTCTTTGCCTCTCTGAGGTTGATTATTATGCGGACTTTTATTTGTGTTCATCTAATTTGTTTTAATATTGAATGCCTTTTTGCTCTTTGAGGGAGCATCTGCCCATAACTCCTCCAATTGATAATGATTTCTGACCTCATCCCTGAAAACGTGTACAACAACATCCAAATAATCAAGCAATATCCATTCCGAATTTTCTGTCCCCTCACGACGGCTCGGAATAGCTCCTGTATGCTTTTTTACATACTCTTCAACCGATTCGGCTATCGCTCCAACATGTCGGCGGGAAGTGCCATGGCAAATTACAAAATAATCACATATAGCTATATTGAATTTCGATAAATCTAAACAAATAATTTCTAAACCTTTTTTTTCTTCTATTCCTTCTATTATGCAGTTAACAAATGATTCAGTGTCAATCCTTCCTTTGCGTAGGGTCATTATGTGTTTTTTGATTTTACTTTTTATGCAAATGTAACTATTTTTTACGAGATTTGCTATTTTGGTATCCGGTTGGAAATTTGAAACCTTTGACTTAATCAACGGCTTTAATGACCTGATAGTATTTGTTTATTTTGATTAAAATTGACTTTAAACTCTTTTTGAAAACATGAGATATTCGGGTCAAAAAAACATTTATCTGCCCCGTGTTGATTCTACCAACAGCGAGTTTTTCAGGCTGATAGAAACATGTTGTCCGCCTGAGGGTACAGTTATATGGACAGATCATCAGTATGCCGGCAGGGGCCTGGGAAAAACCACCTGGGAAAGTGAGAAGGGGAAGAACATAATTGCATCGTTTTTGTTTTATCCGCGATTTTTAGAACCTGAAAAACAGTTTTACCTGGTTAAAACAGTTTCTCTGGGTGTTAGTGATGCCGTAGCCCATATTTTAAAAAACGATTTTAAGATAAGTATAAAATGGCCTAACGATATTTTGGCTGAGGAAAAAAAGATTGCAGGTATTCTAACCGAAAATATCATTCAGGGCCGGACGATAAAATACAGCGTTGCCGGTATTGGAATAAATGCCAACCAGACCGGGTTCGGTGCTCTTCAGGTCAAAGCAACATCATTGAAAAATTTAACCGGCAAATATTATGATATCCCTGAATGCATAGGTATTCTTTCAGAAAAGATACAACGGCGGTATGAGATTTTGAAAAATGATCAGCAGGAGTGTCTGGACAATGATTACCTCGACAGGCTTTTCAGGTATGGTGAAAAAGCAAAGTACCGTAAAGGGAAAAAAGTTTTTGAGGCAACAATACGCGGAGTGAATAAATACGGTAAGCTGTTGCTGGAAACCAAATATGGTGAAATTGAAGCCTTTGATTATAAAGAGGTGCAGTTTGTTGATTAAATGATCAGGAAGGACAGGGTTCATAACCCTCCGGCGTTACTCATACAACTCCTTTATTTTATCAGTCAACATGTTCACAAAATTTTGCAGCGGATTGGAAGCTATCATTTTTATGAAGGATGAGAGTTCAGCATTAAATACCAGCTCTACTTCACATTGTTCCTTTCCGTAATTGTAAAAGTAGCAATCGAGGGTATAGTCGACCGGGTTGTCATTATCGGAAACTATATGAATCTGTTTGCAGGGTGTTTTTGATGCGATACGCATTGACAGATTCCCTATTCCTTCAATTTTAAAGCAACAACTGTCGCTTGTGGCCTCCCAGTTGCTTACCTCATCAGGCATTAGCTCTTCGAAATTGTTAAAATCAGCTAAAAACTCAAACACTTTTTCACAGGGTGCGTTTACGATTACCCGTTTACTTTCAAATTTTGCCATAACTGGTTTTTTTAAATCGTTTTACTGTTAATGCCATGACCGGGGGTCTTGACGCCATTTTTCAAGTATACCTGTTTCATTGCTGTTGATATAGCCCTGTTTTTTTGCAACATCAATAAGAATATCATAATTTGTCAGCGTTATTAATTCACAGCCTGCTTTTCTGAAGTTCATACCGGTTGATTCGAATCCATAGGTAAATATTGCTATCATTCCTGATACTTCACATTCATTTTGCCTGATATTTTCAACTACCGACAGGCTGCTTTTCCCTGTTGATACGAGGTCTTCAACCACCAGCACACGCCAGCCCGGATGCAGAACGCCTTCAACAAGGTTTCCAAGACCATGCTCCTTGTTGCCGCTTCGAACATAAACAAAAGGAAGCTTGAGAATATCAGCGACCAGAACTCCATGAGCTATGCCGCCGGTAGCAACACCGGCAATACAGTCGGGTACACCGAATTGCTGACCCGAAAGCTCAACCATTGATCCGGCAACAAGACTCCTGAGCGCTGGATAAGACAATATGCGCCGATTATCACAATAAATAGGCGACTTTATCCCCGAAGCCCATGTAAAAGGATTGGAAACATTTATCTTTACAGCTTCAATTTCTAATAAACTACTGGCTATATTTGCAGATATTTTATTAACTGATTTCATACGGCAAATGTATAAAGTTTTTGTAAACAAAAGGGAAATTATTTTGACTGACACAAAACCCGGAAGCACCGACAGTGATTCATATATAGTCAGGATAAAAAGCGAAAGGGATTTCCGGATGGAAATTGAGGCCTTTCTAAGAGAAGGTAAAAAGAATAAGAAAATTTTATACGTTATTAACGACGAACCGGAAACACTCCTCTCATATTTGAAAAAACAATCGGTATATATGGAGGCAGCAGGAGGATTAGTAATAAATCCGTTGCAAGAATTGCTTTTTATATACAGGCATGGCAAATGGGATTTGCCGAAAGGCAGGAAAGAACCCGGTGAAAACTCTGAAATAACAGCCGTAAGGGAGGTTGAAGAGGAGTGCGGTATAGGAGGTATTCAAATCAAAAGAATGTTGCCATCAACATACCATATCTATTTTTTGCCTTCAGACCAGTGGGTGTTGAAAAAAACATTCTGGTACCTGATGTTTGCCATTGACTGGGAAAATCCCAGACCCCAAACGGATGAACATATAAGTAAAGTGATCTGGGCAGATCCCGCAAATGTAAAAGATTATTTGTCAAACACATATCCGTCGATCAAAATGCTGGTAAAGAAATATTTAAGCAGTAAAGAGTAGTTTTTATCTGATTTGATGTTTTTAGGCTGGTATTTTAATAAGTGTTAATTTTGCCTTATATATAATATTAATGCAAAAGTAAAAAAGTAAATATAAGTATAAATCTGATTAAAATTTAATAGTTAGGTGATATCTTTCCCGGGCAGTAAGATCAATATTGGTTTGCATGTACTTAATAGACGTTTTGATGGTTATCACAACATTGAGACTGTCTTTTATCCTTTGGCACTTGCTGATGGTTTGGAGATAATTCCCGCTGAAGGGAACACGGAGTTTTCGTTGTCGGGTTTGGTATTGCCGGAGAGCGGCAAGTCGAATCTCTGCATTAGAGCTTATGAATTACTTAAAAGGGAATATGATCTGCCTCCTGTCAGAATTCATTTACACAAGAAAATACCTTCGGGTTCGGGCCTTGGCGGCGGAAGCAGCAATGCGGCAAATACACTGGTATTGTTGGATCAGATTTTTCATCTCGAACTCGGCGATGAAAAGCTTGCCGGATATGCGAGAAAACTAGGCGCCGATTGCGCTTTTTTTATCTACAATAAACCTTTGTTCGCCTACAATAAGGGCGACAGGTTTGAGGATGCCGATATTACTCTGCAAGGGTATCACATAATCGTTGTTAAACCGAAAACCAGTGTTGACACATCAGAGGCTTACAAAAAAATTAAACCGGCAGAAAATCGTAAAACCCTGAAAGAACTGGTCTGTCAGCCTGTTGACCAATGGAAAAACACTATTGAAAATGATTTTGAAAAAATTGTGTTCAAAGAACACTCAGTAATTGAAAAGATAAAATCTTCGCTTTATAAAAAGGGTGCAATTTATGCTTCAATGACAGGCAGCGGATCGGCGGTATACGGGATTTTCGACCGTGACCCGGAAAATCTTGATGAGCATTTTGGCAAATGTTTTATCTGGAAAGAAAAAGTAAAGAAACAGAAGTTTTGATTTTTTTTTGAATATTTATAAATATTTTAGGAAATTTCGGCGTTAAAAATTATTGAATGTTAACATAAAAATTAAAAAATATGGGAAAAATATTAGGACATTTGGAGCCCAAACGTGTATGGGATATCTTTGAAGAGATATGCCAGATTCCTCGTCCTTCTAAGAAGGAGCAGAGGATTGCCCGATATATTCTTGATTTTGCTGTAAAACATGATCTCGAGACCAGGCAGGATAAGACGGGCAACATAGTTGTACTTAAAAAGGCAACCAAGGGTAATGAAAACCTCAAAACGGTGGTACTACAGAGTCATATTGATATGGTTTGTGAGAAAGACAGTGATGTTGAGCACGACTTCAACACTGATCCCATTCGTCCGCGCATAGACAATGGCTGGGTAAAAGCCACCGGTACTACCCTGGGTGCAGATGACGGGATAGGTATGGCTGTGCAGCTTGCTATTCTCGAATCCGGCTCAATAGAACACGGACCGGTTGAATGTTTGTTTACTGTTGATGAAGAAACCGGATTAACCGGGGCTTTTTCTCTGGAAAAAGATCTGTTGCAAGGCAGGATATTGCTGAACCTTGACTCTGAGGATGAAGGCGAACTTTTTATCGGTTGTGCAGGAGGTATTGACACCCAGGCAAGATTCGGGTTTATAAAGGAGATACCTGATACGAATTATAAACATTATAAAATCTTTGTTAGCGGACTTAAAGGCGGTCATTCGGGAGACGACATCAATAAGCATCGCGGTAATGCCAATAAGATATTAAACCGTATTTTATGGGATTGTGAGAGGATGTTTGATATAAGATTATCGCATATTGACGGCGGTAATCTGCATAATGCAATTCCCCGTGAAGCTTATGCTGTCGTTGCCGTGCCTTCAAGGCATCTGAAAAGCTTTGAAGAACTTGTTTTAAATTTAATGAATGAGCTGAAAACAGAATTCAGGATCAATGAGCCCGATCTTAACATAACGCTTGTTGAAGCTGAAAAACCTGATTTTGTCATAGATCCGGAAACGCAAAACAACCTTTTGAATGCATTATATGCATGTCCGCACGGGGTTATGGCAATGTCACCCGACATAACCGACCTTGTTGAAACCTCGACAAATCTTGCTTCGGTGAAAATGAGACCGGACGAAATATTGGTGAGCACAAGCCAGAGAAGCTCCTACGAATCGTCAAAGAAAAATGTGGCTAATATGGTCGCCAGCGTATTTCATCTTGCCGGTGCAAAAACAAGGCATGGAAACGGATACCCGGGCTGGATACCGGATTTGAATTCCAAAATCCTCGAAATTACAAAAAAAGCGTATAAAGATCTTTTTGACAAAGAGCCTAAAGTGCTCGCCATCCATGCCGGACTGGAATGCGGTATCATTGGCGAGAAATATCCGGGTATGGATATGATATCGTTTGGACCTACAATAAAAGGCGCACACTCGCCAGACGAAAGGCTCGAAATAGATACGGTGCCCAAATTTTGGGAATTGACACTGGAAGTTTTGAAAAATATTCCTGAAAAATAACCGGGCAGACCTTTTGAATGCAAATGACAATGATTTACCGGATAGTCACGTGTTTTATTAACCTTTGATTAACGGTCTGATCGGTGTCAGTAGCATTCGGTTCGTTATTATGGCTCCCGGTCTGTCAATTTCATCCCGAATATTTTCTCAATATTGGCTTTAAGCTTTGTTTTCACTTCGTCAATATTGATTTTGCATTGAAGTTCCTTCTGCAATGAAGTAACTTTTTTACCGGTAAGTCCGCACGGGTTAATGTATTCGAAATATTCAAGCTGTGTATTTATATTGAAAGCGAATCCATGCATTGTAACCCACCGGCTGGCGCGTATGCCAATGGCACAAATTTTCCTTGCCCGGTATGCATCTTCGGGGTCAATCCAAACACCTGTTTCACCATTAATAAGGCCGGCAGTAATGTTGTATTCTTTAAGCGTCATTATTATCGTTTCTTCAAGACAGCTAACATATTTGTTCAAACCCAGCGAGAAATTTTCAAGATCGAGTATCGGATAACCGACAATCTGACCGGGACCATGGTAGGTGATGTCGCCACCGCGATCGATTTTGTAAAATGAAATGTTCCTCGCTTTCAATTCCCTGTTGTTAATCAAAAGATTGTTTTCAGAGCCGCTCTTTCCAAGAGTATACACGTGCGGATGTTCTACAAATAAAAAATAGTTGGGCGTAGGCTTTTGAATATCAGGGGGCAGCGAACGGTTGTACTCTTTTGTTTTTATTATGCCGTTAAACAGCTCTTCCTGGTAGCCCCAGGTTTCCTTGAAATCTTTTACACCTATATCCTGAAAGTAAACTTCGAGGTTTTTGTTCATTACTGGTTATCTTGTATATAATAAGTAAAGGTTTGTATTTGTTTTAAGATCCATAGTTGGGCGGATCAGCAGATAGAACATTAAAACCATTACCGATATTTTGCTTAACTTTACAATTGAAAAAAGACCGGGCATTTTTGCCGGTGCTAAGTTATAATTTTCGGGTGAGATAATAAGCAGACGGAGATTTTATGAAAGCGGTAAAAATTCATGATGAGAGCAAAATAGAGCTGATGTCTCCTGCCGGCTCGTTTGAGTCGTTAATGGCGGCAATACAGGGAGGGGCTGATTCTGTATATTTTGGGGTTGGCAGGCTTAACATGCGCTCACGTTCATCGGCGAATTTCGATTTTGATGATTTGAAAAGGATTTCCGGGATATGCAGGGAGCACAATGTCGGCACATACCTTACTCTGAATACCGTAGTTTTTGATCATGAGGTAGAAGAGATAAAAAATATTATTGACAAAGCAAAAGAATTTGGTATTTCAGCTGTTGTTGCATCCGATCCTGCAGTGATGGAATATGCACGCAAACAGTCGATGCCAGTACATATATCCACACAATGCAACATAACCAATATCGGTTCGGTGAAATTCTGGTCGTGCTATGGCGATCTTATGGTTATGGCAAGGGAACTGACGCTGGATCAGGTATCGGAAATCGTTAAAAAAATAGAAGCCCTTGAAATAAAAGGTCCGTCGGGCAATATAGTAAAAGTTGAAATATTTGTGCATGGAGCTTTATGTATGGCTTTCAGCGGCAAATGTTATCTAAGTCTCGACAACATGAATCATAGTGCCAACCGCGGTGAATGTCTGCAGCTTTGCCGAAGGTCATACCTTGTTAAAGATAAGGAAGAGGATTTTGAACTTGAAATTGGCAATCACTACATAATGTCGCCTAAAGACCTTTGTACAATAAGTTTTCTTGATAAGATAATTGCCTCGGGAGTAAAAATATTGAAAATCGAAGGCAGAGGACGATCTGCCGATTATGTTAAAACTGTTACACAGTGTTATAAAGAAGCCATTAGAGCTGTTAATGAAGGTTCTTACAATGACCAAAAGATCAGCGACTGGAATAAAAGACTTAAATCGGTTTTTAACCGTGGGTTTTGGGAAGGATATTATCATGGAAAAAAAACGGGCGAATGGGCGGATCGCTATGGCTCGCAGGCAACCAGAAAAAAGATATATGTCGGAAAAGTAACAAATTATTTTTCAAAACTTGGAGTTGCTGAGATCAAAATGGAATCGCATGATTTGTCAGCAGGTGAATCTTTAATGATAATAGGCCCAACCACAGGTGTCGTTGAGTTTGAAGTTAAAGAAATACGGGTAGATCTCAAACCGGTCAAAAACACAAATAAAGGTGAGTTCTGCTCAATAGTCGTTCCGGATCTTGTAAGGAGGAATGATAAGGTTTATAAGCTTGTGGAAGCATTATAAACCGGAAGCTGGAAGTTTCCGGCGGGAGTTTCCGGTTCCTCCGGCAATAAGGAATTTCCAGCTCCCGAAGGGACTGGAAACTTCCGGGTTAACTTGAAAAAGCGCGAAGGCAAATTATTTTTGAATTTTAACAGAAGGATAATTGAAAAAAAGTTATATCTTTGCACCCCTGAAAAATTACTATCTATTAATTCCAGTCCGGGTTTATTTTCACACCCGGTATTAAAAACATTAAAAATGAAAACAGTATCTGTTAGCGGTTCTCTCCGGGAGAACGTAGGGAAAAAAGATGCTAAGGAAAAACGCAAGCAGGGCCTTGTTCCCTGCGTAATGTATGGTGGTGAAAAACAGTTCCATTTTTACACACATGAATTGGCTTTCAGGGATTTGATATATACACCTGATTCGAGTCTTTTGAAGATTGAGATTAACGGAAAGTCTTATGATGCAATTATTCAGGATTTACAATTTCATCCTGTAACCGACAGGATAATACATGCTGATTTTCTGGAAATATCATTTGATAAGCCGGTTAAGATTGATGTTCCGGTTAAACTTGAGGGTGATGCTCCGGGTCTTTTGCAAGGCGGAAAATTGCACCTGTTGCTCAGAAAGGTGAGAGTAAAGGCGTTGCCGCAAGATCTTCCTGATTTTATCAGCGTGGATATTTCTGGCATGGATATAGGTGACTCGGTGAAAGTTGGCTCATTGCAGTATAAGAATCTGGAGTTTTTGAACCCGCCAAACTCTGTAGTGGTAATTATCAAGACTACACGTGCTTCTGCCATAGGAATGGAGCCGGGTGAAGAGGAAATTGAAGCTGCTGAAGTTGCCGAGGCTGCCGAAGCTGAAGAAGCTGCTGAAGGCGATGAAGGAGCAGAAACCGCTGAAGGCGGCGAAACTGCTGGAAGTGAAAAGAAAGCTGAAGCAAGTGAAGGTCAGTATCCTGATAAAAAGAAATAGTTTGTAGGTGTATAGGTTTATGGGTTTAACGCATAAATCCTAACGTTAACTTGCTGCCCAAACACTCGTTACCGGGCAAGTACAATCAAAGAATTAATTGATTTAAAAATAAGGAATGACGATTTTCAATATATGAAATTATTGGGATTTTTTTATCGGTTTTCAATGTCAACTTAAGCCGTTATCAATCATTTTACTTCTGAAATCACAAATCGTTGATCCTTGCTTGCCCAGTAACGTAGTGTATCGGGGTTCATTATTCAAAACATTTATTGCTTTGAAATACCTTATTGCCGGACTGGGAAATATCGGGCCTGATTATGCCGAAACACGCCATAATATCGGATTCATGGTAGTTGATGGCTTGGCATCAAGGTTTGACTCGTCTTTTGAGCCTGCCAGGTATGGTGATAGATCCGTTATAACATATAAAAGCCGGACATTTATTCTATTGAAACCTTCAACATATATGAATCGCAGCGGGCGTGCTGTTAATTATTGGCTTAATAAAGAAAAATTGACGCCCGACAGGATGCTGGTTGTGGTTGATGATGTTTCTTTGCCGTTGGGAAAGTTGCGCATGAGAGCAAAAGGAGGAGACGGAGGTCATAACGGGCTCGAAAGTATTATTGCAATGCTAGGGCATAATAATTTTCCAAGACTGCGCTTTGGTATTGGCAGTGAATATCCAAAAGGATACCAGGTGGCTTTTGTGTTGGGAAAATGGGAAAAGGAAGAAATGGATACTGTCAAACAGCTTATAAAAACTGCCGGAGATATGGCCTTGAGCTTCGGTACCATTGGAATTGAACGTGCGATGAATCTTTATAATAAATGACAGGAAAGCTACGGATACCTGTTGTTTTATGGCAGCGGATAAGAATATGGGTGATCATGGCCTGTAATTAAGTGTTGAGAGATGATTGTCAGCCTGTAAGGTGCACTTCATTATCAATATTTATAACAGGTAAACTGCCGGCAATGAGCAATAAGTTAAAACCCGGCTTTAGACCAGCTGCCGTTAATCAGAAAATATCATCCTGAACCTTAAACCTCAACTTCTGCATCTATACATTGGTATTTATCCTTTCACAAACTATTTCAGAGATCTTTTCTATGCTGATCCTCTCCTGTTTCATTGAATCCCGTTCGCGAATAGTAACAGTGTCATCATCAAGGGTCTGGTGATCAATTGTTATGCAATATGGGGTGCCAATGGCATCCTGTCTTCTGTAACGACGTCCGATAGCATCTTTTTCATCGTATTGGCACATGAAATCATTTTTTATTTTGTCGGTTATTTGCCTTGCTTTTTCGGGTAATCCGTCTTTTTTGACCAGGGGCAGAATAGTTACTTTTACCGGTGCTGCCAGTGGAGGGATTCTGAGAACCACTCGCTGAGAGCCGTCGTCAAGGGTTTCTTCGTAATACGAATTTGCGAGTATGGCAAGAAACATCCGGTCCAGACCTATTGAAGTTTCAACCACATAAGGAACATAACTTTCTTTTGTGTCAGGATCATAATATTGCTGCTTTTTTCCCGAGAACTTTTGATGTGCGGTAAGGTCAAAATCGGTCCTGGAATGTATACCTTCCACTTCCTTGAAGCCGAAGGGGAATTCATATTGTATATCGGCAGCGGCTTTGGCATAATGTGCAAGTTTATCATGATCGTGCAAACGGAATTTTCCGGCAGGGATGCCCAGTGCCAGATGCCATTTCATCCTTTGTTCTTTCCAGTATTCGTACCATTTTGCCTCTTCACCCGGTTTAATAAAATATTGCATCTCCATTTGCTCAAATTCTCTCATTCTGAAAATAAACTGACGTGCCACTATCTCATTGCGAAAAGCTTTACCTATCTGGGCTATACCAAAAGGCAGTTTTTTGCGGCTGGTTTTCTGAACATTTATATAATTGACAAAAATGCCCTGGGCAGTTTCGGGGCGAAGAAAAACAGAGCCTGCTTCATCAATCAATGAGCCCATTTGTGTAGAAAACATAAGGTTGAATTGCCTGACATCAGTCCAATTGCGCGATCCTGATACCGGGCATGCAATTTGTAACTCTTCAATGAGAGCTCGTAATCCTTTAAGGTCATTGTTGTTGGTCAGATCAGCAAAACGTTTGGTAATATCATCAATCTTGTTTTGCGTATTGAGAACCCTCGGGTTGGTCTCACGAAACATCTTTTCATCGAATTTATCGCCAAAACGTTTTTTTGCTTTTTCGATTTCTTTATTTATTTTTTCTTCCAGTTTTGCAATATGGTCTTCTATGAGAATATCGGCACGGTATCTTTTTTTTGAATCCTTATTATCAATCAACGGGTCTTTAAAGGCTTCGACATGACCTGAAGCTTTCCATACGGTAGGATGCATAAATATAGCCGCATCCAGTCCTACAATATTTTCGTTGAGCTGTACCATCGATTTCCACCAGTAGTCACGTATGTTGTTTTTTAATTCAACTCCATTCGGTCCGTAATCATATACGGCAGCCAGCCCGTCATATATCTCACTCGAAGGGTAAACAAAACCATATTCTTTGCAGTGTGAAACAATTTTTTTAAAGAGATCTTCATTTTTTACCATACGGAGATTTCTGTTTTATTATAAATGATTTATTAAAACTTTAACGCTTTTCGGCACAATTTGAAGTTCAACGGGTGAATGGCCTATCGATTCACCGTCGGCTTCGAGTAATATCGAAGGTTTGGAATGGATCCGGATATGTTTTCCGGCAAGGGTTTCAACTTTTTTATGTTGACCTATTGTTCCGTTAAAAAGCCTTCTTAAGCTTATCATCACCGACCATTTGCTCATTTCTTTTATCAAAGTTATGTTAAAAACACCGTTATCGGGTCTGGCGCTGGGTACCTGTTCCAGGCCGCCGCCATTGTATCTGCCTATGCCTATACCTATGCTGAATATCCTGTATTTCTTTCTGTTGTTGTCAACACTTATGGTAACGTCTGCCGACTTATAAGAGAACAATGATGCGAAAATATTTTTTATATAAATAAAAGGATTTCCGCGTCCGCGGTTTTTATCAAAATTGGTTTTTTGTGCCACAAGGCCGTCGAAACCCAAACCTGCCATATTTACAAAATACCTTTTTACTCTGTTTGAAGCGCAGTGGTATTTTATTATACCGGCATCCTGCAAAAAGGTTGTTTCATTTTTCAAAATCTTTATTGCTTTTTCATAATCTATGGGGATGTTATATGTGCGAACCCAGTCATTGCCGATTCCTACCGATATCATACCCGTGATAATATCGGTGGTGGGAAGGTGTTTTTGCTTGAAAATGCCGTTGACCACCTCATTCATTGTACCGTCGCCACCTACAGTGATTATCTTTCGAAAGCCTTTTCCTATATGATAAACGACAAGATCAACTGCATGCATCGGACTTTCCGTGAATACCGGGTGATAATTGATTTGATGTTGATTAAGCAGCTTGCTGATCTTGCTCCAGTCGCGCCCGCATTTACCAATACCCGCATTGGGGTTTACAACGACAAGCCACTGATCATTAGGCTTTCGATCCATCTTTTGCTGATTATCAGGTTTTTTCAATTAAGAAGATGCAAAAATACAAAAAATGGGAAAACAGAAAAGAGAGAATAATAACAGAATATTTGGCTGAATTAACGCTTGATGTCTACAAAACACCTTTTGGGCGAATGAAGTAAGCCTTCTTCTTTCATTTTTTTGATCGCTTTTTCAACATCTTTCTTTTCAAGCCCGGTTTTTTCAACAACCTCACCGGTACGCATTGGTTTGCCCGAATTTTTGAAGGCTTTGATTATAGTTTCTTGTATATTCATAATTTTAATCCTTTTTATTTGTTATTAGCATAAATAAAACATTTGAAGCAACTAAATGTTTGAAAAAAAAGAATATTTTTTAACCTCCTATTTTAACGGGTTCCCCCAAAAACTTTGGCTTTTTGCCCGTAATTATGTCAATATACACTTTAACCCTTGCAAATATTTCACGTATCTGAACCCTGAAGCCTTTTATGCTATCTATGTCACCGGCATTAAAGGCTATTGCGTCAAGGTTTTTCGAACGCGCAATGAAAATCGCCCTTTGATTATGAAATTTTTGAGAAACTATGGTGAAGCTGTTTTGCCCGAAAACCTCATGGCATCTGATCACAGAGTCAAAAGTGCGAAAACCGGCATAGTCCAGGTAAATAACACTGTCGGGAATGCCGCGTTTCAGTAATTCATATCGCATAAAACCGGGTTCATTATAATGTATGGTCCGGTTATCACCGCTAACCAATATGTAACTGATCTTATTGTTTTCGTAAAGCTTAAGGACAGCATCCATCCTGTTATAGAAATAGATATTTGCCGATCCGTCCCTCTGATAACGGCTTGTACCCAAAACCAATGCTACATCATTCTCAGGCAGTTCTTCGATGTTGTCGTAAATATATTTTGCAGAGCGCCAACTTATGAATAGATGAAATAAAAATAGGAGTAACACGAAGGTTATTGAGAATACCGCAATAGCTTTGATTATAGTTCTGATTTTCATCTGAAAATAGTTTTTTGGACCGGGATAAGAGTATCGGGTTTTATGGTTTATCACCCTTGTATGTTTATTCCAAGGGTTTAATTGTTAATTTGTGTTTTTGCCTGCTTTTTACCGAATCATTATTTCTTACCGGCCTGTTTTCTTATTATCCTTTAATCTTTGCAACTCACAACCCTTTTGTCGCTGCTTTCTGATAGCCGGAAACGCTGCCCAAAGTCATCCGGATGCATAATGCATAACGCTTTAAATGTTTGAATAACATCTGTTATGATAATTAAAAAAAACGGTAAATGCAAAATAACTATACATAAATCAGCAACAAATCAATACAAAGATAAAAAAATCGCCAATAATATTATTTAAGTAATAATAAACATATTTTAAAGTAACATTGTTTAAATAGTAAGCTTTTTTTCAAAAGAGGATTAATGTAAAACCACACATTTTACGGGGCTTTTTTTCAAGCTTTTGCGTATGGCGGGTATACGTCAGGTACCAGTGGTTCGAAATAATCTTTCTAATGTTGATCTATTAGTTGAAAAATCAGGAAATATTTTTATGTTTGTGTCAAAATTAAAACAGTATTAAAAATATTTTTATTTTGGTTGCAAGCTTAATTAAATAATTATAGTTTTGCCAGCGCGGGAAAGTTATTTAACGGAAAAGTTTTTAGTAATTAAAATAATGTATATATAAGATGGCAAAAAAAGGTGATGTTGTCATTCAAACAGAAAGATGCAAAGGTTGCGAGATATGCTTGTCGGCATGTCCGCAAAATGTCTTGGCTATGAGTGATAAGGTAAATTCAAAAGGTTATCGTTATGCTGTAAAAGTCAATTCGGCGTGCACCGGCTGTACCAATTGTGCGGTTGTGTGTCCCGATGGGGTTATAACTGTTTACAGGGAAAAATAAATTATTTAACATATTGAAAAAATAAGTTATCAGGATGAAAGAATTAAGATTAATGAAAGGAAATGAAGCTTTGGCGGAGGCGGCCATACGAGCCGGTGCTGATGCGTATTTCGGATATCCGATAACACCTCAGTCGGAAATTATTGAATATCTGATGGCACAGAATACCGAGGAAAGGACTGGCATGGCTGTGTTACAGGCTGAAAGCGAGATCGCTGCCATAAACATGGTTTATGGTGCTGCAGGGTGCGGCAAGAAGGCAATTACTTCTTCTTCAAGTCCGGGTATCAGCCTGAAACAGGAAGGGTTGTCGTATATTGCAGGAGCTGAATTACCATGTGTGGTAGTTAATATTACACGGGGCGGTCCGGGCCTTGGCACAATTCAACCCTCGCAATCGGATTACTTCCAGGCAGTTAAAGGCGGTGGTCATGGTGATTACAAACTTATAGTACTTGCCCCGGCAACCGTACAGGAAACCGTTGATTATGTCAAACTTGCTTTTGATCTGGCTTTCAAATACCGTAACCCTGTCATGATACTTTCTGACGGTATCATCGGGCAGATGATGGAAAAGGTTGAACTGTTCGAACAAATACCACGTTCGGATAAAGAATATGACTGGGCCACACTCGGAAAAAAACCGGGCAAAGACCATGTTATAATTACATCATTGCAGCTGCAGCCTGAAGAACAGGAAAAGGTAAATCTGCGCCTGCAGGAAAAATACCGTGAAGTTGAAAAAAATGAAGTAAGGTATGAAGCATATAACACAGAAGATGCCGAATATATGTTTGTAGCTTACGGATCATGCGGAAGAATAACGCAGAAGGCAATGGAAATGGCTCGTGAAAAAGGATATAAGGCAGGGCTGATAAGACCGCAAACATTATATCCTTTTCCTGTTGAAATTATAAATAAAGTTGCCGGCCAGGTTAAACGAATTCTTACAGTGGAAATGAATACGGGCCAAATGGTTGAAGACGTGAGGCTGGCCGTTGGCGGCAAAATACCGGTTGATTATTACGGGAGGTTTGGAGGTATGATACCTTCACCAGATGAGATTCTTAATGCATTTGAACAAAAAGGAGGTTAACAATGGCTGAAAATTTAATAAAACCCGAAAACCTGGTTTACGATAAGACAAAAGTACTGACCGACCGTGTTCTGCATTATTGCCCCGGATGCGGACACAGCACTACACACCGTATGCTGGCGGAAGCTATAGATGAGTTGGGTATACAGGGAGAAACTATAGGTATTGCTCCGGTGGGTTGTTCGGTATTGGCTTATTATTATTTCGATGTTGATATGACCGAAGCTGCACATGGCAGGGCGCCGGCAGTGGCAACCGGTATAAAGAGGGTGCTGCCCGATAAATATGTTTTTACTTACCAGGGCGACGGCGACCTTGCGGCAATAGGAACGGCTGAAACAATACATGCATGCAACAGGGGAGAAAATTTTCTTATAGTCTTTATCAATAATGGTATCTATGGTATGACGGGCGGCCAGATGGCGCCAACGACACTGGAAAACATGAAAAGCACTACCTCGCCCAGAGGCAGGGATGTGAAAACCATGGGTAGTCCTTTGAAAATCAGCGAACTGGTGGCGAGCCTGCCCGGAACATACTACGTTGCCAGGCATAGCGTACATACACCAGCTAATGCACGCAAAACTAAAAGAGCTTTTAAAAAAGCTCTCGAATACCAAAAAGAAAAAAAAGGTACATGCCTTATTGAAGTGGTTTCCAACTGCCCTTCAAACTGGAAAATGACTCCGATCGAATCAAACAAATGGATGGAGGAAAATATGTTCCCCTTTTACTCCCTGGGCGATATTAAAGCCCCGAAATAAAACAATATATTGTTTGGTATATGATTTTATGGTATTGTAAAATATATAATTGTTGAAATATAAACAGGTAAAGCGTGTTGAGAAACGGGCAATAATCTGCCGGTAAGTGAAAACCGTTTACCAAAAATAAAAATGATCATGAATGAAGAAATTATTATAGCCGGATTTGGAGGACAAGGCGTACTTTCAATGGGTCAGATTCTTTGCTATGGGGGAGTTATGCAAAATAAGGAAGTCAGCTGGTTTCCATCTTACGGACCGGAAATGCGCGGAGGTACCGCAAATTGTACTGCTATTATAAGTGATGAAAAAATCAGTTCTCCCATATTGAACACTTATGATACTGCAATAGTGTTGAATCAGCCATCAATGAACAAATTTGAAGATGGTATCAGGCCCGGAGGTTTGTTGATATATGAGATCAATGGTATAACCCGAAAACCTAAACGTGATGATATCAATATCTGTCAAATAGCAGCTTATGATGAATCCGTAAAAATGAAAAATACCAAGATTTTCAACATGATAGTAATAGGCGGCTTTTTGAAAGTAAAACCTATCCTTGAAGTCGAAAATGTTATCAAAGGGCTGGAAAAAGTTTTGCCGGAAAGATACCATCATCTTATACCTCTTAATAAAGAAGCGATCCAAAGAGGTATAGGTATAATCAGTTATGAGCGTAAGCTCAATTGATTGATATGATGCCGGCAAAAAACCGGAAGATGCCTTATTATGTTGTTAAGGCTTTTTTATGCACCTTGATAAAAGGAAAATATTCAAAATAAGCTGTCCGTAAATTAAGAATAAATCTGCTTTTCAATATTACGGAATTTGTTAATGCTTTATTATGGTCGCTGCAATTACAATGAAATACTTGTCAATTGACAAGGAAGGAATACATCTGATGATACAAGGTCTGGTTAACGGGCTTAAAGCAAACATGATCATAGATACAGGTGCTTCCAGAACAGTTTTTGACCTGAAAAGAATAACTCATTACCAACCAGATGCTGAGATCAGAAAAAACAATAAAATCTTTTCCGGTATAGGTGCCGGTAATATTGATACCTATCTGACCACTATTAATACATTCCAACTGGGTGAGGCAAAAATCCGGGATATGGCAGTGGTGCTGTTTGACCTGAAAGTAATAAATCAATCATATGCTATGTTTGATCTGCCCAAGATTGATGGTGTTCTTGGAGGCGATATTCTTAAAGCTAAAAATGCAGTGATAGACTATAAAAAAGGGTTGCTGTTTATCGACTGCTGACAGCATTATGTTGATTCTTGTTTAAATGATTTTTTATGTATGATAATAATTTGTATTGACCACTCTTTGTTATCAGCCTTTTGCCATATGATCCATACCTTAACAATAGGTTGCTATTCATACGTAATTTGCTTCCGGAATGGACCTTGTTTTTGAGATTTTTTGGCATAGGGGATTTTTATTTTAATTATAGTAAAATAAATTCAATATACTGATTGTTATTTTAAAAGGTTGTTCTATCTTTGCAAACTTAATTAAAATATATAAAAAGAGAAAAACATGCAGAGTAAAGGTCTGATAAAATTTTTTGCCATAGCATTTGCCCTGGTATGTCTTTATCAATTGTCGTTTACATTTTTTGCCAATAGAGTTGAGCGTGATGCAGAGCGATATGCTTACAGAAGCAGTGTTGTTGCTAAAGCGGAGGAATTGGCCGAAAGCGATGAGATATTGAAAGGAATAATATTAGATTCGCTGGCAAGGGTTGAAAAAAGGTTTTACCTTGATTCAATGATGAACGAGGTTGTTTATAATATAGGCATCAGGCAGTATACTTATCGTGAATGTAAAGAGCGTGAATTGAATCTCGGGCTTGACTTGCGCGGGGGTATGAACGTTACGCTTGAGATTTCGGTACCAGATATTGTCAGGAGCTTATCGGGCAACAGTCAGGATCCTGCTTTTTTGGAAGCTATGGAACGAGCTGAAAAAATGCAGCGTGAGAGACGTGAAGATTTCATTACACTTTTTGGTGAGGCTTTTGAAGAGGTTGATCCTCATGCCAGCCTTGCTGCAATTTTCAGCACGGAATATTTGCGCGACCTTGTCAGCTATAGTTCTACCAACGAGGAGGTGCTCAGGGTATTAAGACGCGAAGTCGACAATTCCGTTGACAGGTCTTTTGAAATATTACGCACACGTATTGACCGTTTTGGTGTTGCGCAACCGAATATTCAGCGATTAGCAGCTACAGGCAGAATACTTATCGAATTGCCGGGCATAAAGGAACCTGACAGGGTTAGAAGGTTATTGCAAAGTACGGCGAGGCTTGAGTTTTGGGAGTCTTATGAGTTCAGTGAAATATACAGCTATTTTATTGAAGCCAATGATCGTTTGAGTGATTTTGATGTACATGAGCTTGCCGAAGAAGTGGAGGTGGATGAACCGGATGTTTTACCGGTAGCAGCCGAAACTGAACCGGAAACAAGAACAGACGATACCGATGAACCTGATGATACATTAATAGATGAGCTGTTGGCAGAAGTAGACGAGGAAGAAGTTGATACAACGGAAGAGGCTGACTTGCTCGATTTGCTTACCGGCGAGCTTACACCCGAGGATGATGATATGTTCAGGGATTTTGCCGAAGAAAACCCGTTGTTTGCTTATTTACATCCGGCTTTCATACCGGATGAAAGGGGAAACATGTACCCGACGCAGGGTCCCGTTGTCGGCTTTGCTGCCGTTCAGGATACGGCAAAGGTTAATTATATGCTCAAACGTGACGAGATACGTCAAATCTTACCGAGAGACATGAGGTTGTATTGGGATATAAAGCCTGTGCGTGGCGATGAAAACTTGTTGCAGCTCATAGCCATCAGAGAAACAACGCGTGATGGATCTGCTCCGCTTGATGGAGGCGTTATCACAGATGCCAGGCAGGATTATGACCAGTACGGTAACCCGGAGATCAGTATGTCGATGGACAGGGATGGAGCAAGAACCTGGCGACGCCTGACAGCCGATAACATAGGCAGATCTATCGCTATTGTGCTTGATGGTTATGTCTATTCATTCCCTACTGTCCAGTCTGAAATTGCCGGAGGACGCTCTTCTATTTCAGGGAATTTTACATTGCAGGAAGCCATTGACCTCGCTAATATATTACGAGCCGGGTCATTACCCGCTCCCGCCAGAATAGTCGAAGAAGCCGTCGTTGGGCCCTCACTCGGACGTGAAGCTATAGCCAGCGGATTGACATCATTTATTATTGCATTTGTAGTAGTGCTTATATATATGGCATTTTATTATAACCGGGCAGGATTGGTATCAAACCTGGCACTGTTGACAAACATGTTCTTATTGTTCGGAGTGCTCGCTTCGCTCGGAGCTGCCCTAACACTTCCCGGAATTGCCGGTATAGTGCTGACCCTGGGTATGGCAGTTGATGCAAATGTTATCATCTACGAACGTATACTCGAAGAACTGCGGGCAGGTAAAGGGCAACGACTCGCCATAAGCGACGGTTATAAAAATGCATATTCGGCTATCATAGACGGCAATGTTACTACTCTGCTTACCGGTATAGTACTTTATGTGGTCGGTTCAGGCCCGGTGAAAGGATTTGCAACTACCTTGATAATAGGTATCATATGTTCTCTATTTACTGCAATATTCCTTGCGAGACTAGTATTTAACTATTGGGTTGATCACAATGTCAAAATAAAGTTCGATAACAAAATAACAAGAAACGTATTGACCAAAGTAAATTTTGATTTTATAGGAATCCGCAAACGCTTCTATGTTATTTCGGCTATCGTGATACTCGTGGGTATCGGGTCGCTGTTTGCACGTGGTCTGAGCTTTGGGGTCGACTTTTCGGGAGGACGTTCTTATATAGTGCGTTTCGACCAGGATATTAATACGGTAGAACTGAGAAATTCCTTAATGACAGTACTTGATGACGCACCTGAAGTTAAAACGTTCGGTCCGACAACCCAGGTAAAAATAACCACCAACTTTTTGATCGATGATGAATCGGCTGAAGCCGATTCAATAGCCGATAGAACCATTTATGAAGGTGTTAAGGATTTTTATGAGGTTCCGATGACTTTTGAGGAATTTACATCGGATGATGAAGATAAAATACTAGGCGTGCTAAGCTCGCAAAAAGTGGGACCCGCCGTGGCAAGAGATATCAGGGATGCAGCAATGTGGGCTGTCGGAATAGCATTGGTGATCATATTCTTCTATATAGCCGTGAGATTTAAAAAATGGCAATATGGAGTAGGAGGGATGGTTACACTGTTCCATGATGCTATTATCGTAGTGTCAATATATTCGCTTCTTTATAATGTCGTGCCTTTCAGTATGGAAATTGACCAGGCATTTATAGCAGCTATACTCACGATTATCGGTTATTCGGTTAACGATACCGTTATAATCTTTGACAGAATACGCGAATATACAAAGCTCTATCCTAAACGCGACCTGAAAACCAATATTAACGGAGCGCTTAACAGCGTATTATCAAGGACTTTAAATACTTCGGGTACAACAATAGCAGTATTGCTGATAATATTTTTGTTTGGCGGTGAAGTGATAAGAGGATTTGCCTTTGCATTGATGCTTGGGGTAGCAATAGGTACATATTCTTCCTTGTTTAATGCCACACCGGTTTCATATGACCTGATAGAAAGAAGATCCAATAATAAAGCTAAGGCTGATCCGAAGAAGTAATAATTGAATATGAAATAATATTCTTCGAATCCGATAAACACCGGGATGCTATCTTTAAAGATAACAACCCGGTGTTTTATTTCAGCCTACATCAAATACTTTGCCCTCTTTGGCCAGATATGTATTGTTGAATATTGCCTTTGCCTCATTCAGGTACGATATGAGCTGTGTGTCGTCATATCGTGCTGAATAGTGCCCTATTATAAGCTTTTTTACTTTCGCCTTTAATGCAAGTGTGGCGGCTTCTGCAGTGGTAGAATGAAGCTTTTCGCTAGCCAGCTCTGAAAATTCTTTCATGAAAGTTGCCTCATGATATAGCGTGTCAGCACCTTCTATCTGGTCAGTAAAACTTTCGGTATAACCGGTGTCGGAACAAAACGCATATCTCCTCTGTGGAGGCGGTGCAATAGTGAGCTCTTCATTAGACAATACTTCCCCGCCGGGAGTGGTATAGGAAGCCCCTGCCTTTATTTTAAGAATTTGATCAACAGGTATGTTGTATTTGTTTACGTATTTTTTTTTGATGTTTCTTTCCAAAGGCTTTTCATTGAAAAGAAACCCATATGCCGGTATGCTGTGTAACATTGAAATGGTATCGATTTTCAATGACGCATCTTCATAAATGGTCGCTCCGCCCTTCTCTATTTCGTTGAATATTATGCTGTAGGAAGTTTTCAGGTTGCAAATGCCAAAATGTGTTTCAATAATTTCTTTTAATCCGGGAGGTGAATATATGTTGAGTTTATTGGAGCGTCCAAGCAAATGCATGGTAAAAAGTAAACCGGGAAGGCCAAGGTAATGATCGCCATGGAAATGGCTGATGAAAATATGGTTTATTTTCATCAGCGGAATTTTCATTCGACGCATCTGTATTTGTGTTCCTTCCGAACAATCAATCAAAAACAGTTTGTTGTCATGCTTCAGCAATTGTGCCGTAGTATGCCTGTTCGATGTCGGCATAGCTCCCGAACTGCCTAAAATGGTAATTTGAAAAGGAGTTTTATACATTTTTGTTTAAAAAACCGGTATATAAAAACAATACTGTAATAACTAAAATATCTTTTTTCTCTGACTTGTTGTCTGATACGGCATTATGATTTATTAACCCCCTATCTTTTAAATTAATAATCGAACAGCAAAGATAAAAAACTATCGGGAGCATTTTTCATGGTTTTTCTATCGTGGCTTTTTAAATTTTGCACCTGCAGGACCTTTTATGCTTTGCCGGCGTTTATTACAAAATATATATTGTTTTCAGGAAATATTTTGACTGTTTTGTAAGAGGATGAGCTGCTCTAGCAAAAGTTTTCTGTTTGATGCTTAAATTTTTTGCTTTAAAAAATTACATAAAAAATCATACAGATGATAAAAAAAGCGTATATTTGCACTTTCAATTTTGAAGCTGCGGGCGATTAGCTCAGCTGGTTCAGAGCACCTGCCTTACAAGCAGGGGGTCGGCAGTTCGAATCTGTCATCGCCCACCTGAAAAATAAAGAGTTACGTGAACACATAATGCGTAGCTCTTTTTTATTTGCATAAAATTTCCATACAAAAGGTTGTTTAACAAATTATCAAATAGTGACTTTATATTTTGCTACATTAGTGTCCGATAAAAATTTAAATGACGAATAACGTTAAAAAATATTTTTTGTAAACGTCTGAATATATGCTTATTGCGTTTTTAAATGATATGCAATTATGATGGTTTTTATAGTTTTTCAATTCAAATCGATACCAACAAAAAACGGTAGCAAAATGAGCAATAGCAAGCTTTACAGACGACAAAAGAACAATTAAAGT